>CAZPDU010000042.1:0-12935 GCA_964585405.1 uncultured Thermodesulfobacteriaceae bacterium
ATGAGGCAGACGATATAATTGCCACACTTGCACGGGGCTTAGGTAATCAGAATATTATAATTGTTTCTGGCGACAAGGACCTCCTGCAGTTGATAGGGCCACAAGTAAGCATATGGGATTCGATGAAAGACGAAGTTATAGATCTTGATAACTTTTATAAAAGATTCGGTCTTGAACCGGTTCAATTCCTGGATGTAATGACACTGACAGGCGACACATCGGACAATATTCCAGGCGTACCCGGAATCGGCTTAAAGACTGCGCTGAAACTCATAAAGAATTATGGCTCAGTAGATAATCTTATCAGGCATCTGGATGAACTTCCAAATGGAAAAATAAAAGAACGTATTGAATTACACAAGGATCGCTTGGACCTCTGGCGAAAGCTTGTAAGCCTCGCAGACGACATAGCCATCTGTCTTGACATTAACTCATTCCGCAGAAATCCACCTGACCGGCAAAGATTGAGAAAACTCTTCAAAAAGTTCAATCTTACCCGCTTTTTAGATCAGATGGTGCCGGAACAGACCATCTCATTCAAGGAGTATGAGCTGATACAGTCACAGGCAGATCTCATCCGCTGGGCAGAGATGGCACGGGAGGCTTCAAGAGTAGTCATTGACACAGAAACCACCAGTGAATTCCCCATGAAGGCAGAGATTGTCGGGATATCTCTATGCATTACACCGCCCAGGGCCGCTTATGTCCCCATTGGACACAAAACCCAGGAACCCCAACTCAATTTGTCTCAGGTGGCCAAGGTCCTGGGACCGATATTTTCAGACCAAAAAATCGAAAAAATCGGGCAAAACATAAAGTATGATCTGATCGTCCTTGCCAACCATGGGATGGAGCTGAAAGGGATATCTGAGGACACCATGTTGGCCTCTTACCTCCTTAACCCCTCAAAACGTCGTCACAACCTTGCCGGAATAGCGCAAGAAGTATTAGGGCACCACATGATATCCTTTAAGGAGGTAACTGAAAAACAGAAAAGGGTAAAAAATTTTGCCTATGTACCCTTATCGCTTGCCAGGGATTATTCCTGTGAAGATGTCCACGTAACTTCTCTTGTACAAGATGCACTGCGAAAGAGGTTAAAAGAGAGCAGTTTATGGGAACTGCTCGAGCGGGTTGAAGTGCCTTTGATACGGATTATCGCTGAAATGGAGATGTCCGGAATTCTTGTTGACATAAAAGGACTTGATGACCTGTCAAAAGAATTTTCTCAAAGACTGTATGACCTGGATAAAAAAATTATCCGGCTTGCCGGAGAACCATTCAATATAAACTCCACAAAACAACTGGCCGAAATATTATTTGTAAAACTCAAACTTCCTCAGATAAAAAAGACCCGCAAGAGGACTGGTTATTCCACAGACGTAGATGTGCTAAAGGAACTTGCCCAATCTCACGAGCTTCCACAACAAATCCTTATCTATAGAAATCTGTCAAAGCTAAAGTATACTTATGTTGATGGATTAAAGAGGATGCTCAATCCTGATACAGGGCGGGTTCACACGTCTTTTAATCAGACTGTCACATCCACCGGCAGACTCTCCTCCAGTGATCCTAATCTCCAGAACATTCCCGTCAGGACAGAAGAAGGCAGACGAATCAGGGCGCTCTTTATCCCTGCCCCTGGAAACCTCCTCTTATCAGCAGATTACTCTCAGATAGAACTGAGAGTTCTCGCCCACTATTCCGGGGATGAAGCCCTAATAAATGCCTTCAGAAACAATGAAGATATTCATCGCATCACCGCAGCAGAGGTCTTTAGCGTATTCCCTGAGCTGGTTACGCCGGAAATGCGCAGAGCGGCAAAGACAGTTAACTTCGGAATAATATACGGAATAAGCGCCTATGGTCTGGCAAAGGAACTGGGCATTGGAAATAAACAGGCAAAGGAGTTTATCGATCGCTATTTTGCAAAATATCCTGGTGTAAAACGTTATATAAGGGAAACCATAGAAAAGTCTAAGGAGCAAAAATACGTCACCACACTGCTTGGACGCAGGCGCCATATCCCTGATATTAAAAACAGGGTCAGGGCCGTAAGAGAATTCGCAGAAAGGACCGCCATCAACACACCTATTCAGGGCACTGCGGCAGACATAATAAAACTGGCCATGATAAAAGTTGATTCAAATATTCAGGCAGAAAAAATGCCTTGCAGGTTGTTGCTCCAGGTACATGACGAGCTGATAATCGAGGCGTCGGAAAAAGAAATAAAAAGAATCAGTATAATGGTAAAAGAGACCATGGAAAACGTAGTGGATCTTGCCGTGCCCTTGAAGATAGATATTTGCTGGGGAGTTAATTGGGCCAAACTTGAGAGTAAATAGCCGGTATCCTTAAAAAAAATAGCGGACTCTCAATTCCAGCTTATTGCTGTTCATTTTTTCGCCATACTCAGTGGATGTCCCTCCGTTAATGTAAGAAAAACGCAACCGCAACTCCCAGTTGGTAAAACCAGTGTAAACAATTTGTGGGCTTATGGAGTAACTCTTGTCATCAAGGTTGATAATTGAGAAAAGACCGGGTGAAAAGTATAGGATATCAAAGGGTTCTTTATGAGTAAATCTCGCATAGAGATAATTACGACCTGCTTGCGGTCTACCATAACCTCTCATACTCATGTCTCTTGCCCTCTCAAGGAGCAGACTACTGCCAGAGGAAAGGAATTGGTTTTCACCGTCTGAAACAAGTTGAAAAAAACGTTCCATCTCTTCTTCAGTATATCCGGCATCATTATGGTAATATTCAATAATGCCGGTTATATCATTTTCTGTTAAATAGCGGAGGCCGAAGAGATAGGAGACTGCTGCACTCTCACTGACCATGGCGAAGCCGTCGTCCTGCATAACTACTCTTTTCTGATCGGGAACATAGCCAAGCTCACCGTGAATTTCAAAATTTGGCGCCAGGTTTCTGGAAAAATCCAGGCCATAACAGGTGGAACGACTGTCCCCTGTATAAAAAATCAGATCAATGTCCGTATCCCGATACAGAAAATAAAGTCTGGCTGCCAGATTCATATGATTCATCTCACCGAAATCTTCATTAACTCCCTGCCACACAGGCAGAATTGCTGTGGTAAAAGCAACGGTCTGCAAGGGTCCAGAAAAGCTCTTTATTAAATCCATTTCAGCCGTTATGTAACCCTCCATCGCCTCTTCCGGATCATTGGGATCTTTGGGACGGTTTATAAAGCCGATTGGATTCCACGCATAGCCAGTGCCCCACCTGTATAATTTTTTACCTACGCCTGCAGTAAGAACAGGCGTCGGTTTAATGTTTACATAGGATTCATATACATCTGCCTTATCAGTCCAGCCCATATCATCCTGCTGCGCATAGGCATTCAGAACCCAATTGAAACTAATTATTTTTTTGGTGTAATAACCGTCAATCTGAAGACTGCCGTATAAGCGATCAAGTGTCGACCGAGGCTGATCTAGATTTAATCTGGCAAAAGCAGAATCGTGGTTGATATCCATATGCTCAAACTTCAGCTCTGCATAGCCTCCGTTTTCCAGGGTCTTTCTTTCAAACTCCTCCAGTTCAAAACTGAATTCGTCATCTGCATGCAGAAGAGCGGTAGAGAGAAAAAGCAGACCGAGCAAAAAGCCAACGAAACAGGGGCCTATGCTATCGCAATTCATCAACCTTGGACAGATAATTGAGGGTAAATACCTCGTCCGGTAGTTCCTTCTTGTTGATTTTAGCAAAAAGCATTACAGACCGATACCCCTTGTGGAGTGGGCTGTCCGTCTCAAGCATTGACGGCCTTATGATACCTTGGCCAAAATCCTTGATTTTCGAATAGTGCAGGGTCTTGATGAGCATTCCGCTGACCGCATAACACTCGATAGTGACAGGCAAAAGGGTCTTTTTGTCCACCTTCATCTTTAAGTGGTTATAGGCAACCGAGGAGGATTTGGCCTTTAGTTCAAGCATATAGGTATCACCTTGATCGGTTATCTTCTCCGCATTATATTCTACACTGTAGTCCAGTCGTAGAATATCGGAATTATTGAATACCCCGCCCACAACTGACTGAAGACTGGTGATACGTAACGGTCTGCCTACATTAGGGATATAGAGCCACATGTTATCACCCAGCCGTAGAGTGGAACGGCCCTTTTCACTGGCCGGCGAGATAAACAAGGCCACCATTTTGTCCTGTCCCTTCTTGACCGTATAAAGTACAAACTCCTTTTTTGAGCCATCGGGCTCTATGTTGATCAACTTCCTGTACATCTCATAGGACTGGGGCTGCATGTTTCTATCGACCTGGCTCAGGATATCGTTGCCATCCATAGCAAACACGGCGGGTGTCCAGAGAAAAAAAAGAGAAATGACTACCGGAATAGTAATCCGGCTAATGGTCTTGAATAATTGATTGAACCACATCATAAGCAACTCCGGTTTGCTCTGCATATTCGATCTGATAGTCCCTCAGGGCCTGTTCCATTTTAGATCCGATACTACCAGCGATAACGAGCGTCACCCCTTTGTCGGCAAGAAACGTGGCCGCCCTTGGCCCAGCGTTACGAGACTGATCGCAGAAAGGATTCTCCAGGGCCTCAAGAAAATTACCCTTTCCGTCAAAGAACAGAAAAAACGGTGTCCTGGCAGCCCTTTGACCTATGATCGCATCTTTTTCCTGGCCGTTGGCAGCCACGGCAATTTTCATTGAATCGGCAGGAGCGCTTATAGCAAGACCCAGAAAAAAGAACAAAAATAAATTGACAATACCGGTTGACGTGCCTCTAATTTTCATGAGTTCCTCCACTTGGGATTTTAAGTTATGGAAACAAGGCCAAAAACTATAACAGCTTTATATCTCTCGATCTTCTGTCTTTCACCTGTCTGCTTGCCAACCTATACATGCCTCAGGGCCGTTATGGGGTCCATCCTTGCAGCTTTCCACGCTGGCTGCAGACTGGCAAGTATGGCTATGGTAATGACAATTCCAGCGACCGTGGCCACATCATTTAAGGCAATGGTTGGCGAAAGAAGCAGTCCTTCCTGACGGCCGAAATTAAAACTAATCTGGGCCGTATTCATTGCTACAATAGTGATAAGGCTGATAACAACACCTATTAAAGTGCCGAATACGCCGAGCAGAAAACCCTCCACCACAAAAAGAGAGAGAATCTTGCCAGGCACGGTCCCAATGGCGGCCATGGTGCCAATTTCGTTGATACGTTCATAAACAGCCATGATCATAACGTTCATAATACTCACCAAAACAATGGCTACCAGCATGATCCTGATGAAAAAGGTCATCAGGTCAATCATCTCTGCGATATTAAAAAATGGCGAAAGCTTCTCCCAGGTATGCACTTCAAAGACTGGCTTGCCATTTTTATCTTCAATAGATGCAAGCCGGTCCTCCAACTGGTCAAACACCTCATTCATAAGACCCATACCTTTTAAACGTATGGAAATTTCACTAATCTCTCTGTCTTCGATACGCAACAGGGTCGCGGCATCGTCAAGATGAATTAAGCCATCCCGGCCGCCCGGCCCTGAAATACCTTCGAGAATCCCACGTACCACAAATGGCTGCCCGTTCACCGAACCATCCTTATTGGTAGCAACCAGGACAACGGTGTCTCCAATCCTGATCTTCATTCCCTTGGCAATGAGTTCGGGGACGAGTATTTCTCCCTTTTCAAGAAGGCCTTCTTTCTTCCCCTCGATGATGCGATCATTAATCCTGGGGACTGTCTGCATCTCTTGTTTTGGATTTACCGCATTAAGCCGAATACTGGTTGTCTCTGAAAAATTACTGAACATCGCTCCCAGCTTAATACGCATGGAATAGGCCTCTACGGCATCATTGTCTTCCAGAATTTTCCTTACCTCCGCAACCTGTTTGCCTTTAAGATTACGGTCCAGGGGCAGGCTGTCTATAGATGCAAGGTATCCCTTGCGGTGCACTTGCAGATGGCCCAACATGGAATCCGTGATCTGGCCGATCATCATGGCCTTGAAGGAACCGGATATGGAAACAAAAAGCAGCACAGCCACGACTCCCAGGGTAATCAGGACGGACGTCAGAAAGGTTCTTCGCTTATAGCGTCGCAGATTCCGTATAGCAAGCTTAAATATACTGACCATAAAACTCCATGTATTGTTCAGGTAAAAGACTATCTATTACTATCAGTATATCCACCTTCAGCCTTCCAATCTTCCGTCTTCCAGAGTAAAAATGGTTTCAGCGTTCTTCATAACTTTGGGGTCATGGGTAGAGAAGATAAAGGTAGTGCCGAACTCATCCCGCATATTTTTCATAAGTTCAATAATACGGTTGGAGGTCTTACTGTCCAGGTTGGCAGTAGGTTCATCGGCAAGCACCAGTTTGGCATTGGTAACCAGGGCACGCGCCACTGCCACCCGCTGCTTCTGACCACCGGAGATCTGGCTTGGGTATTTGGTCCCCTGATCCGCCATTCCCACTGATTTTAAAAGCTCCTGTACCCGTTTCTGCCGTTTCTGCTTCGGCCAGTTTTGCACCATCAGCAAAGGATATTCCACATTTTCAAATACAGTGAGTACGGAAATTAGGTTGAAATCCTGAAAAATGAAACCAATATGCTCTCCCCGAAAACGGGCAGATTCCTTTGAACGAAGGCGTGTCACATCCTGACCTGCGACTTCAAGAAAGCCGCTAGTCGGAAAGTCAAGGCAACCAATCATGTTCAGCAGAGTACTTTTTCCACTTCCTGACGGGCCAACAAAAGAAACAAATGAAGCCCGTTCAATGACAAAATCGACTCCCCGTATAGCCCTGACAGTAATTTCGCCTGCTATATACGTTTTTTCAAGTGCTTTTGCCCTGACAAGTGACATAACTTACCTTAGTCAACTAAAGGCGTTAATTCAATCTGATTATTCAAAAACTAATATTTCCATAAGGGCTAAACACACAATCCTCAAGAACTGTTCCGGAGGGGACAGTACTTCCCTCCCAGATCACACTTCGACAAAGCGTGATATTAGATCCCAGGCTCACTCCAGGGCCTATAGAGACCCAGTCCTTCCATACCAGATCGCCTGGCAACTCAGTACCTCTTCCAATCAGGCACCGGTTGTTTTCACCTGTGAAAAGCAATTCATGGGCCGACAGATACCCTCCGGGCGATCCTATATCTTCCCAAATGTAATGATCGGCAAATTGATCAGCTCTTAAGGCATACAGACGATCACCCTTATTAATTGCGACCTTGAATGCATCAATCAAAGAACTCGGGCAATCTTCAGGAATGGCCCTTATGAATTCCGGTTCCAGCACAGAAATGCCAGTAAAGGCCATGGCATATGGACCTCTGTAGTTAAAACCCGAGATATTTTGGTCCTTTACGGCTACATTGTTCCACGGCTCCCTCTTATGAACAACCAGAGATGCCGTGGCTCCATTGTGCCGATGCTGATTAATTACCTGGGCCAGATCAAGGTCTAGTACCAAATCTCCGTTTATAACCAAGAGGGGTAAGTCCTGAGAGATATAAGGAAGAGCATTTCTGAGCGCACCGCCAGTCCCCAAAAGTGATGGTTCCACCAATGTAATAATTTCAGCCTTTCCTTTGTAAGACCCTACCTTCTCTATGATAAGCCTTTCAAGATGAAAGCAGTTTACTACAACTTTTCTGAACCCTGCCCTCTCAAGCTGGCGAATTAACCTGAAAAGCAAGGGTATGTTTAATACCGGGAATAAAGGCTTGGGCAAATAAAAAGAAATGGGTCGCAGTCGTGTGCCCAGACCTGCGGCCAGAATCATGGCTTGCTTGGAGAAAGACATACTACACTATATATTAAGTATAGTTCGAGGAGTCGTTAACTTTTTTTTTATTTTCAGTGTCTGTGTCTGACGAACTGGTGGATTTGTTATTCGGAAACTTTTCCGAATCGACCTCATTTTCAATGTCTTTTAGACCGGACTTGAATGCCCTGAGACCCTTTCCAAGTCCCGCGCCTATCTCCGGAAGCTTTTTGCCCCCAAAGATAAAAAAGGCAATCACCAGGATAATTAGTAGCTCTTGTGTGCCTAAGCCAAACATTAAAAAACCCTCTTTAGACCTTTGGAAAGATATTGGTGTATTTTAAGAACATGGTTTTTTTAATCCTATGATCCTATAATACTTACTGTGATCCATAACTGTGTAATCCCGAAAGCAGAAAATTTACCCCAAAATATGTAAACAAGACTGATACAAAACCTATTATCGATAAGTAAGCGATCCTGCGACCAGTCCAGCCTCTGACAAATCTTGCATGCAGGGCCGTAGCATATACGAACCAGGTTATCAGTGACCAGGTCTCCTTCGGATCCCAACTCCAGTATGTTCCCCAGGCATCGTTGGCCCAAATGGCCCCTGTAATTATACCGAGGCTCAACCACAGGAAACCAAAAATAATTGTTTGGTGTATCAACTCATCCAGGATTTTGCAGTCAGGCATAACACCTATTAGCCCCCCCGATGCCCCACTGTATCTATTTTTAAAAAGGTACATAATACCCAGTCCGCAGGCAACGGCAAAAGATGCATATCCTAGAAAACACGTTATAACATGGGCAATGAGCCAATTGCTCTTAAGGGCTGGTATGAGAGGCTGTATTTTATCTTCGATATTGGGGTTAAAAGATGCATAGGCCATAGACAGGGAAGCAAATGGAGTTGTAAACGCCCCGATCACACGTTGTCTAGTCTGCCATTCTATAATCAAGTAAACCAACACCGTTATCCAAGAAAAAAACACCAGAGACTCATAAAGATTTGAGAGAGGCGCGTGGCCGTAACCTAATTGGTAAGACTCTATCCACCTCAGACCTATTCCAACTGTCTGAATTACAAAGCCTGCAATCGTGACAAACGTAGCCAGCAACCCCACCTTGCGTACGCTGAAGATCCAGCGTATCAAATATAGAGCAGCGGCCCCCATGTATATGAACGTAGTTAAACCAAAAAGGTATGAACTGGAAAAGGTCATTGCCCTACTCCTAAACTGGAATTCAAGGCCTCTTCAATCTTTTTGATGTCTTTTTCCAACTGCAATTTATTCTTGTTGGTCTGACCGGACAAAATCACAAGGGTCCTGCCCTTACGGCGACCTATCCACAGCCACAAACGTCTATGCGGAACCCAGAACACCACTGAAAAACCCGCAATAAGTACAGCACAACCCAACCATACTATCCAGACACCCGGATCCTTCTTGACTTGAAGCCCCGTAAGATATCGTTGTTTGGCAGAAGATAGTGACATCTTATACAGATTTCCAGCCTGTCCAAATTCTCTTTCTCGTCCTTCCAGCAGCCATAAATTACCCGAACGACCTTCATGGTCTACAATCCATATCTGAGCTGCTGGCCTGCCATGGACGTTCGGCTGATATTGAATCAAACCAAAGCTCAGTTGTTCCTCCGGCCATATGGTCTTTTGAAACGCGGAAATGGTGAGGGAACGATGTATTTTGTCAGAATTAGAGACCCGCACCGTTACCTCAGGGATGGCCCGATAACTTGCCTGGTAAAAAGTAATTCCCTTATATTTCATAGGATCATTGACGACAATGGACTTATGAAAGACCTCTTTATCGTCATTTAATACTGTTAAGTCAGATCTGTACTCTTTGGGTGCCCCATTATCGTAAAAGGCAATACTAAAACTGTTACAACGGACTGAGAAACCAAGGGATATTCGCTTTCCGGTCTGTCTGTTTACAATATAATCTATTGTCTCACCTTCCGGTAACATAACGCTACCCTTAAACCCCAGGAATAATCCTACCAGAGCACCGATAAAAATAATCAGAATACTGCCATGTAGAGCGTAAACCCCCCAGTAGCTCCATTTCCCGCGTTCAGCAAGAAAGAGCCTCCCACCGTCTACCCCTTCGCGTTCCAGGGATTTACCAGCAACTTTTTTAAACGCTGAGATGATTGATTGAGTCAAATCATTATCCAGTTCCTTTTTGATCTCCCAATCTCTTTTAAATGGCATTTTTAAAAGACGCTCGGAATCCAATGACAGGCTGTCTCTACTGCAAAGTTTGAGCGTGAATGGCAAACGTCTTAGCGTACAGATTATAAGATTAATACTAAACAGTCCCAGTAAAGTCAGATACCACCAGGAATGATAAGTATCATACAAATGGAGGGTCTTTATGATTCGAAAAAAATTGGGACCAAAATTTTCAAGATAGAACTGAAGTGTTTCTCCTTGCGGTATAACGGTACCGACAATAGAGGTTATTGCCAAAGTAATTAAAAGGAATACAGCCAGACGAACCGAAGAAAAAAATCGCCAGATTGAGCTATCTTGATAGTTCGAGGATAATATTTTCATATAGCGGATTTAGGGCTGAGATCTATATTTAGGAGATATATCCTGCCTTAAGGAAGTGATTATTTTTTATGACGTGATGATGAACCGGTCTTTTCGTCCTGGCTGACATCATCTTCAATATCTCCATTCTCCTTTATAGACTTTTTGAAGTTGCTGATACCTTTTCCAAGGCCCTCACCGATTTTTGGCAGCTTACCAGCACCAAAAATGACTAGAATTATAACTAAAATTATCAGCAGCTCAGGCACCCCTAACCCAAACATACTATATTCCTCTCCTAGAAAAAGACCGCCGAATATTAAGACAGATCATACATGCTTTTTTAATGTACTGTTCAACCTATACTATGTCAATCAACGTAATTCTTTACTGCCTGAAAAGATTATTAAACGCTAAATATAAGCCTCCAGAAAGATTCGATTCAAACTCGCTTTTCCGGTTTACACTTATTCCACAGAAAATTTAATGGGCTCGAACGCCTGATATTAATGGGAATTAGACAAAAAATTGATTAATCAGCTCTGATTTATGATTTCACCGCCAAAATACACTATTGAAAAAATCATAAATTACCCTTGGCTTACCATTCAAGATGACGGATCTCATATACCCATTTTTTTCATCTTGTTAAAAAGGGTCTTATAACTGACTTTAAGGGCTCGAGCCGCGGCTGCCTTATTACCCCCGGCTGCTGTCAGGGCCGCGCCTATTAATTCTTTTTCCTTTTTCAAGACATGGCCCCTGCTTTCCGACCAGAAATCACCCGGCACCGGCTTTTCTTCAGGAGGAGGACATAAAAACGATCTCAGGGAGTCATTAGTAATGTAGCCTCCTGTCAAAAGTGCAGTTCTATCCAATAAATTGAAAAGTTCTCTTACATTTCCTGGAAAATAATAGTCCAAAAGAAGTTCCTTGGCATCATCTGATAAACGGATGCTACGACCAAGCACCTGTTTAACTCTTTCGAGGTGATGATGAACCAGGGGAATAATGTCGTCCTTTCTGTCCATGAGGGACGGAATATGAATTGGAAAGGTTGTAAGACGAAAGTGTAGATCTTTTCTGAAAAAACCATTTCTTACAGCCTTTTTAAGGTCCCTGTTTGTCGCGGCAATGATCCTGGCGTCGCTTTTGGATTCCTGGCTGCTACCCAATGCCAGATAACAACCAGAGTCTAAAAACCTCAAAAGCTTTGCCTGAAGAGATAGAGGTAGCTCTCCAATCTCATCCAGAAAAAGAGTCCCCCCTTTGGCTGCAGAAAGAAGGCCTTTACGTGTCTCTAGCGCACCTGTAAAACTGCCCCTTAAATGACCAAATAGCATTGAATCCGCTAATTCGTGCGGCACACTCGCACAGTTGAGCCCTATAAATTTCCCCCGGCCGCTTTGTTGATGAATATAACGGGCCAGCACATCCTTTCCTGTTCCTGTATCTCCCGTAATAAGAACTGGAAAAGGTGTGGAAGCCACACGATCTGCCATTTGCAGTATCTCAACCATCTCGGATGATTCAGCTACGAGGTCTTTTAATCCCTGCAACGGAAACAAATCCTGAAAGCGCTGGACAAGGGCCTCAAGATCCACAGGCTTCTCCAGGAAATCAGTAGCCCCCAATTTTAAAGCCTCAACTGCTTTCTGGACCGTACCATAAGCTGTAACTACAATTATTACACAGGAAGGATTTATCTGCCGAGCAGGCCCGATAAGACTCAGCCCCTCGCCATCTGGAAGCTGGAGATCCAATAAAAGACCATGTATGCCATATAGACAGGACTTTGCCTGTTCTAAATCATAGACAAGACGTATATCATACTTATCACCCAGGGCCTCTTGAAAAAGGTATGCCAGCTTTTGATTGTCTTCAACTATAAGTATCTTGTACTTCATTATCACATGGCATTTCTTTCTTTGATAATTTGCCGACCACTTCATTGAACTTTACGGAAAATAGAATCATTTGCATAAGTTAATATGGAAAATTTTTCACTTGTGGGTTGGATATTTTTGGTAACTTTCTGGCTGTAGAAAAAAACAAAAATTGAGGAACTGTTATTTTGCAAATAAATATGGAGAACTGTCTCAGTTTTACAGAGTAGAGTTATAACTGTTTGCGGATTTTACTCGCTGAGGTGATGCATGGCTCTGCCCATGGCCATTAGCGGGAAATAATGGCGGTACATATTGTAGTTTAGCATAAAACCTCTGGAAAGCTCGCTGCCTTGATCCAGATTATCCGCCGCTTTTTCAATGTCAGTGCGCTCCCCAGTCCCATAGCCGGGAAAACCGGTGCCGGTATATTGTGGCTCATTCCAGGTACCGTCAGCGCGTTGTGTTGTCAGCAGCCATTCCAGCCCCCTTTTAATTACCTGATCATATGTATGAGAGCCTGTGGCCACGAGGGCCATAAGTGCCCAGCCGGTCTGTGACGCAGTACTGGGACCACGTCCTCTGAGTGTGATATCCATATAAGAGCCGCAGCTTTCACCCCAGCCACCATCCGGGTTCTGGTGGCCCACGATCCATCGGGCAGCCTTTTGAACGTAGGGCGCATTCATATCCTCGCCAATGGCCTTCA
>CAZPDU010000043.1:0-4240 GCA_964585405.1 uncultured Thermodesulfobacteriaceae bacterium
GCGGCCATAGGGATAAATCCGGCGGTCAGTCCCTTAGAAAGACATAGAAAATCAGGAGTTATTCCAGCGTGTTCAAGGGCGAACATCCGCCCGGTTCGCCCGAAGCCGGTGGCAACTTCGTCTAGAATCAGGTGAATACCATACTTAGAGGCAAGCGCGGCCAAACTTTTCAGATATTCCACTGGATATACTATCATCCCTCCCGCTGCCTGAAGCAAAGGCTCAATTATTATTGCTGCTATCTCATTCCCCTTATCAGCGAGCAATTTCTCTAGAGGACCAAGGCAGCCAAGGGAGCAGTCCAGTGATCTGATGCCTTGATGATCTGACAATTCAACAGGTGGTTTGTCTTCATATGGACAGCGGTAACAATACGGAGATGGTATTCGAAAGGAATCAAAGGTGAGGTCATCAAATGGACCCTTGAATGCCGGAATTCCTCCCAGGCTCATGGCACCTATAGTATCACCGTGATAACCTCTTTCAAGTGAAATAAAACCTTTCCTTCCAGTCTCGCCCATATGCCTCCAGTACTGAAAGGACATCTTTATTGCCACTTCACAGGCAGTGGAACCGTTATCAGAGTAAAAAACCCTGTCAAGTCCATCGGGGGTCAAATCAACAAGTCTTTTTCCCAGTCGAATGGCTACCTCGTGAGTAGTACCCGCAAAATGTACGTGTTCCAGTCTATCCAGCTGAGATTTGATGGCAGATTTGATCCTGGGATGATTGTGACCGTGAAGTATGCACCACCATGAGGATATGGTGTCATAATAGCGTCGTCCCTGCAGATCAAACAAAAACATGCCATCAGCTCTATCCACAAATAGTAGATCATCCTTCTCAAAATCCTTCATCTGGGTATACGGATGCCACAGGTATTTACGGTCGAGGTCCAGTAAATCAACTTCGGAGGTCATATTGATTAACCTTTATAAAAGAACTTGATTCCAGAAAACTATCCAGAGTTTCATTAATAAAAGAGGCAAGATCAACCCGGTTGCCATTTTGCCACCAGTAACGGAGAATATTCCCCGTCTCAGGATTCAGCATCCATTCAGCTCCAGCGACTTCGGTCAGATATTCCGATAGGCAGGCAGACCCCATAAAGCCATGGAAATAATCCAAGGAATAAAAGTCAGGCATGAGATCAAAAAGATAGGTTTCCGGATCGTAATAAAAGCCGGATTCCCTTCTCATCAATTCCGAGTAAAAGGGCTGTCCCCTTCTTAGCCGACCAAGACGGAAATTTTCCACTTCAATAACCAGTTTCGTAGCGTAACGGCGAGTCAAAGTAAGCCATTTAAGGGCGTGGGCACGTGCTACGGTCTGAGCATTTACATAAGACAGTCCCAGGGCTTTACAAAGAAATTCTCTGGACATGCACATTCTCTGAAAAAGAAATGCAAAGGCCTCTGATAAGGACCATGATTGAAAGAAGTCTTTCTCTTCAGGGGAGAGCGCCGGATCTGTATAAGTAAAACTTAGGGCGTGACCCAATTCATGGAAGAGTGATTCCATATCCAGCCACCCCTTGAGGGGCCCTGTAATTATATGTATCTCTCCTGGTATATCCACTGGTATACAGTAAGACTGACAGCCCGGGATCCCTTTTGAATGAATATGTAGTGCCGATTTATCAGTAAGATCAATCCCCCATTTACGAAAAAAACCTGCAATTTTTTCCATGGTGATACTTTGGGGGAAAAGGTGATCCAGATAACGGAGCCCCAAAAGATAGATGGCATCAAAACGGGAAGCATGCTTCAGTGACATTCCGGTAACCTTTTTCAGCCAGGGCTCGACGAGATGTATGTATGTATCTCTGGTTTGATCTAGAAAGTCTTGTGCCTGAGAACAGGATTCTGCCAGAGAAATACCCCTTTTCTTCTCGCAAAATGACATATATTCAGGATAACCAAGATCGTGCTCTAATGTATTTAAAAGTGCCCTCCAAGAGGCATAATTGAAAGGAATCAATAAAGCACAAATAGAACGTGCTTCTTCCGCAAGTGTATTTCTTATCCGGTTATCGCTGGTTTCCTGACACCATGTGATTATTTCAGTAAAGGGGATATCCCGGGAATCTACCCTGGCCTTGGCTCCGCGCATCCATGTGTTCAGCACCGCCTGAAACGGCTCAACCTTCAACCGTATAAAATAATCAACTGCCTGGTAGTAAACCCGCCCGGCAAATCCAACCGTACCAAAGACGTGTTTTATTTTATCAACATCCGCCAATTCCATGGGAATGAGCATATCATTTCCTGTATGCCCTGATCCAAGATAAAGAGTAAAATCACGACTCCTTATTGCCTTGGTCATATTCAGAAGTCTGTCTATCCATTCATAGCACATATGATTTTGAAGCCCCTGAATGCCTGAACCAGTCATTTTTGCCTACTTATTGATTCCTCTGAAAAATACAAGACAGCGTAAGAACATTTGAATGTTTGACCTATAGAGCCTGTTACTCCTGCGAAAAAATCAAATGACCATAATGCGAATATTCAACGCCTGCAGAAAATATGGACTTTTGATCAATCAGTGTTGAGAGGCCAAATGCAGTTTGGGGTATCGATATAATCTATTCATGGACCTTTAAGGAACTTGTATCTGCTGGCACAGATACCTATATGTACCTGGCGAAATCTTGGGCCGGCTTACCGCAGTAACTGTTTAAAAGGAGGCCAAATTCAGAAAAATTTTCCTATAAAATGCAACAATTTAACAATAAAGTGCTGATTATAGATTCCTGGCCGCATCCTTTGCAAAATAAGTAATTATGACATCGGCCCCCGCCCGACGTATGCCGAGAAGAGACTCCTCTACGACCCTGGCCTCATCCAGCCAGCCTTTAGAAGCTGCGGCCTTGATCATAGAATATTCACCGCTCACCTGATAGGCGGCAATGGGAAGGGTAAACTCCTGTCGCAGTAAACGGATTATATCAAGATAGGGCATAGCAGGCTTTACCATAAGGATATCAGCCCCTTCCTCAAGGTCCAGCATGGCCTCCCGCACAGCTTCCCTGGCATTCGCAAAATCCATCTGGTATGAGCGACGATCTCCTGATTTGGGAGCGCACTCCGCAGCTTCACGAAAAGGTCCATAGAATGATGAGGCATACTTAACAGCATAGGAGAGGATAGGAACCTGGTCAAAGCCTTGCTCGTCAAGGGCCTCCCGTATTGCCCCTACTCGGCCGTCCATCATGTCGGAAGGCGCCACAATATCCGCCCCTGCCCTGGCATGGGAAAGAGCCACCTTTACAAGCAGCTCCAAGGTTGCATCGTTATCTATTATTCCATTTGATAGTAAGCCACAGTGTCCGTGTGAAGTATATTCGCAAAGGCACACATCAGTTATAACAAGCAGGTCTGGCACTGATTTCTTTATGGCGGATACGGCATTTTGTACCACACCGTTTTTTATCCAGGCATGAGAACCAGTTAGGTCCTTCTTTTCAGGAAGTCCGAAGAGAAGTACTGCGTTAATTCCCAGATCAAAGACCTCCCTGGCCTCTTTTATTACCCTGTCCACAGAAAACTGAAAGCAGCCGGGCATAGCCTCGATAGGCTTCTTAATCCCTGTTCCATGTATAACGAAAAGTGGATATATAAGGTGTTTAGGACTCAAGCCGGTCTCACGGATCAGGGCGCGTAAAGATTCAGTACGGCGCAATCTGCGAGGACGATATTCAGGATACATCATGACAACCAAACCTCCAGTCTTCGGCGTAAATCGTCTGCGGTAAACGGCTCCTCAATAAAACCACTGCAGCCCGCGTCGTGTAGGCGTTCCTTCTCCGAAGAAGATGTTACCTCACTGATAAGCACCACTGGTATATTATCTGTCTCATGGGACTGCTTGAGAAGCACGCTCACTGACAGGGCATCAAGCATGGGAACGTCCTTGCGTATAATAATCAGATCAGGCAACTCGGCCTTTGCCAAATCTAAACCTTCCTGGCCGTCCTCGGCAAGTATCAGTCTGAGCCCGTTTTCGTCAGCCATTTTACGTACCGTCTCAATCACTGATTCGTTATAATCCACAAGGAGTATGGTCTGGCCTTCTTTCACCTGATTATTCCTCTCTATAAAGAGGTTTAGGTTAATAGCACGAACGAATAAGTCTATTTATATGGTTCTTCTCCCGATTAGTTGGCGAAAGCCTGGTAAATTTTCAGTGTAAAGTAGCGTAAATCGTGAAAACCATATGCTTTACGTTTAATGACTTT
>CAZPDU010000044.1:0-3017 GCA_964585405.1 uncultured Thermodesulfobacteriaceae bacterium
ATTGGATTTTTTGGTGACCATTCGGGCATCATAAATTGATTTCGGATTTACCTCCTCAAAAAAGTGGGAAACTTCAGTTGCCATGATAGATCATTTTATATTCTATAGACATGGAAATTAGCCAACCGCCTGCCAGCGTTTTGGCATGATCCAGTCTTTTGTCGCTATGTAGTTAATTAAAAAGTATTTTCAGCAGAATCATCTATTGAAATTTATGAAAATAGAACGCCGAACAGTCCAGTTCCAGGCCAATACGCGTAATTTATTTCTCCATATACTTACTCAGTGTAATCTCCACTGTCGCCATTGTTATATCAATCCAGAACAGCACGGCAGACAGATATTAGATGAGAGGACTCTGTCCAGTTGGCTTGCTATTTTTGCAGACAATCATTCTATCAACCAATTGCCAAATAACTCGACTCTTGGATCAACAAATAACACTAATGTCATATTTCTTGGCGGGGAGCCCACCCTCAATCCTGCTTTGCCTTATGCTATCAGGGAAGCAAGGCGATTGGGCTATGCCTCTATAACAGTAGACACCAATGGTTACCTCTTCAAAGATATACTTGACAGAGTTTCTCCTGAAGAGCTGGATTATTTCAGTTTCAGCCTTGACGGCTCCAATCCGGGAGTCAATGATTTCATTCGGGGAGACGGGGTGTTTGACGTGTGTACTTCTGGGATTAGACGGGCATTAGAGAAGGGTTTTGGGGTGAGCCTCATTTTTACGGCAAGCCGCATGAATATACACGACCTTGTTAATATGCCGCCGCTTTTAACAGAATTGGGAGTGAATCGTTTTTTTATACAGGTTATTGGTATCAGAGGCAAACCCGCCAGTAAGGGAGAAACGTCTTTGCAACTCAGCCGGGATGAATGGGAGGCAATTGTTCCGGAAGTGGCAGGAAAGGCCGCTGAAAGAGGTATACATGTCACATATCCAAAGGTTTTTTTAATGCCTGATGAGACCTTTTCCTGCGCAGGCCTTGTGGCCGATAATTATTTTGTATTTCCTAATGGCAGGGTTTACCGGTGTCCTTTATGTGAAGACTATCCGATACACTCTGCCGAGATTGTGGACGGTGTTCTCAAAGAGCGTCCTCCAATAAGGGAGTGCGACCTTTTCCCACTTCAGATTCCCGAAGGCTGTGTGTTAAATAAAATACTTCATCCTGGAAACATCTCATATGACCGGGCAGGCAGGCCTATCAGCCGCATAGCTTGCTGTATGCTCAAGGAGGAGGTCCTGCCAGCAAAGGGATGATACTTATCTTCCGGGAGATCAGCCCCTGTTCCATGAGAATTTCAGCGGTCTGTTTCCAGGACATATAGTCAATATTCCCTATGGCATGTGGATTTTCGGTAACTACAAGTGCCCTGGTTTCAGCAAGTTGCTGCCTAATAACAGGTACGGGGGTCTCAGGATCAAGCCTGTGAATAGCCTTGGCCACATTGGACTCCATTGCCGGGTCCATTGCATCCCTCCAGCCCTTTAAAACCGCTTCCGTGAAGACCTTGACCAATTGCGGCCGCTCGCTGTAAAGCTTTTTTGAGGTTATGAGGCAATTAGCAACAAACTGAATTCCAAAGGTGCTGGGGTTGAAAAAGCCGGCTTGTTTTCCAGTTTGCGCCATTTTTTTCTGGAGGATTATCCCCTGTGTATTACGATATACCGGCCAAAGCTCAACTTCGCCTTTCCAGAAAGGGTTGAAGTCGTAATGAACAGCATAGAGTTCCAGGTCTTCCGGTCTGATTTTATACATTCTCAAAAGCGCCGACAATATGGCCTCGTCATTACCGCCATATGTAATTCCGATGCAAAGACCTTTCAGATCTTGAGGACTTAATATGGTCAGCTCGTCCTTAGCATAGATCCACTGAAGGGGATTGATCTGGAATATCTGTGCCAGTACTATTACGTCGGCCCCTTTGGCAACAGCCCGAATAACCTGATCTCCTGAGGCCACTCCAAAATGCGCTCTTCCAAGTTCTAGGTCTTTTATGGCATCCTGTTCAGGACCGCCTTCGCGAAGCTTTAAGTCGAGACCGTAGGCCTTGAATATGCCGGATTCTTGTGCCCATATTTCTCCTGCCACACTGGTGTTATAAAGCCACTTGAGCCGACAGACCACCGGACTGCTGTTTACCGGCTTTACCTTATTATCCGTTGTTTCAATTTGAAGATCTTCGTCTGAGGTACATCCGGCCAGATAGAGAAGAAAAACAGACCATATTGTTAGGGCATGCAAGCAACTGAGGAGGTAATTCTTTCCGCATTTTGTTTTATATGGACTCATGTTTGCCTGATTTTTTGTATGTCTTCTGTTCCGTTCAGATTATCTTTTTAATTTGCTTTTATAAAGGTATTTATGCGTAACTTCCCTTGGTTCAATCTTATCAATGTCCACCTCGGCATTGAGCTTCTGCCAAATTTTACGGCACTCTTCCACCCTTCAGTGGTTAGCAGGTCTTCCTCCGCCCAGACAGCTGGCAACTAGTTTATTGAGGATATCTGCAATTTCTGGGTACTCACCATATCGGCCCCAACCAGATAAAATCATTACTTTTGTCTTCCTCTTTTACAAGGTGATAAAGCCGATTATTATCAATGCCGTACACATACTTTCAGAATATTACGCGCAGTAGTCAACATAATGAATACAGCTTCTCTGAGGGCGGCATTTCTGAAGATATTAACCGGCTGAAAGGGATTAATTGCTTTGACGGTTTTTTAATAATTAATTATATTATTAAACAATATTTCAACTGAAAAATTTTATGCACTAAGCGAAAATGTCAAATAATGTCTAAACAACCAGATCCAGCAACTATTTACAAGGTTCCTCAAGCTTCTATAAAAGAGATAGTATACGAGATCTACAGGCTTATGCAGGCTGGGAAACTTTATACTAAGGAACTAAACAAGAAGTACCAAGTAAGCACTCCCCAACTCAACTGTCTTATCGCTCTGGATGAGAATGGGCCACTTCCTCCATCCCAGATTGCCAAGA
>CAZPDU010000045.1:0-14939 GCA_964585405.1 uncultured Thermodesulfobacteriaceae bacterium
ACCAGAAGTGTCCAATGTCCCCAGTATAACGGCGCCAATCGGTGCTGGCCTGTGAATCCAAGCGCCGCACGCAGTCCTGAGCCGGCAACGGTCCAGCCCTCGGTCCGTGATGTGGATTCCATGGCCGAGGCGTTTCTCGTCAAGAGAGATACCGGAGGTATCGGATATATCGGCTCCTATACCGGGGCCCAGAGTGGAAGCCAGGTTCTGGACCGGTATCTGTTCGAAGGCTACCGCTATATGCTCAAGCCCACTCCTCTAGGCTACCTCTGGAATTACGCAGTAAGGCGTTACATCGATAACAACTTTCACATTGACTTCAACATGGCTTCCAACTGGGTGCCTCAGGCAATGTTTCACCATATTCAGAAGTACATGCTCTTTGGCGACCCGTCACTCCGGGTGGGCGGAGTCGCCGGGACCCAGCGGGCTGACTTTGCAAAGACCTTCGAAATAACCCACGACGGCTGGCGCGGGAGCCTTTGTCTATCCAATGCCTCAGGGGACTTCATCGAGCAGACTCCCAACATGGGTGGAAAGTATACATCGAGCGACGGGGCGGAACACTCGGTTCGGGGCTATGTACGTACAGCTACCTATTACATCCCGCCGGCCTGGGGTCCGGATCACAAGATCAGCTTTTATATAGATTTCAACGACACACTGAGCCAGAACGATGACCAGAAGTTTGACGGGTATCTCTTCAGCTGGGAAAAGGATACCATGGCGGGCCTTGCCTGGTGGAACGACATTCCCTACGGATTCTTCGCCCGCAAGAACGGGATTTTCGTCGGCGGGCCGAACCTTTTACCCGGCACTGTCTCTATGGATGATTTCCTCGGTATCTACCGCATGGACCATGACGGGTGGAAAGGCACCCTTGAGCTTTGGCAGCCAACGTTGAGCCTTGTGGGCACTGGAAATGTCGCCGGTCGGTATACAGCAGGCGGCGTGGTTCACAACGTCAGGGGCCAGGTAAAGACTGCGGAGAGCGTACTTCCCGCGGACTGGCCTCAGCACAAGATCGAGTTCTTCATCGATTTTGCCGGCACCTCGGATCTCAATGATGACCAGAAATTCGAGGGCTATCTCTTCACCCAAACCAAGGATGCCATGGCCGGCCTCACCTGGTGGAATACGGTTCCCTTTGGTTTCTACGCCGAAAAGGAAAGGTCTCCATTGCCCCGTATACTGGCCGACTCCGAGGAGGACACCTCCACGGTGGCGCCGGGCGCCGCAGTATCAGTTTCGGTACAGCTTGATCCGGGCATACTGATGGAGGACGTTTGCGACTGGTGGGTGGCGGCGTCCACCCCGTTTGGACTTTGGTCCTTTGTAGTCCCCGGCGGGTGGCAGCCCGGTTTGCACGCCTGTCTGCAGGCAGCCCCCATTCCTATTACGACGCCTATAGAGGTCTGGAACTATCCACTGCCCGCTGGATTCTATACCTTCTATTTCGCCCTTGACAGCCAGGCGAATGGAAGCCTCGACGGAGTCATCTGGTGGGATTCCGTGACGGTCCTGGCGCAGTAGAAGACATCTTTCTTTATAAACACCGCATCAGGGGCCCTCGGCCGCATAGCCGAAGGCCCCTTTACTCCTTTGGTCTGCTCGCTCCGCTGTCTTAAAAGGGGCTGAGTAATTCCTCCTATCCTCAATTACATAGAGGACTCCGGAAAGGTGGTCTCTGATGGATATAGTAGTCAACCAATATTTCTTATGCTGTTGTTTTTTGACCGGATTCACTGCTTATTGTCTAAGCTCCTTTATATACTGTATGAGGAATCTTTTTCAATAATGGTACCTGTATTTTTATATTTCAGCTCCACTTTAGTGTCCACTAAAGGCCTGTTTAGCCTAGTGAATACCATAGGCAGCATCTCTGTTTTCATTGCGTTTTTCGAAATGTCTATTATAAGTATAGAAATTCCATATTGACCTTCTAAACCATAAACTAAAGGAGTTACAATGAAAATTCTGATAATATTTAACCGTGAACCTTATGACAATACAGATGTAACCTGGAACGGTCTGCGTTTGGCTGGAAAACTTCTGGAAGCGGGGCAGGACGTAAGAATATTCCTGATGAACGACTCGGTTGACATGGCTCGAGATATCTGCAAACCCCCGGAAAGTTACGATCAGGACTTATCTCAAATGCTCAAAGAGCTTATCGCTAAAGGCGTACCTGTAAAGGTCTGCGGTACCTGCATGGCGCGTTGCGGCCTTTATAAAAATCATCCCTATTTCGAGGGGGCAGTAAAGGCCACGATGCCTGAATTAACAGAGTGGGTTATCGACAGCGATAAGGTTGTTACATTTTAGCAGGGATAATTCTACGGAGGGTTGACAAAGCGCCGCTGTAGTGCCGGAGACCGCAGATATTAGGCACAGGGAAAGAGATGACTAAATTCTGGCTGTGTTTTGTGCCGCTTTTCGTCGCAGTTGATGCGATCGGAGTGCTGCCGCTGTTTGTCTCACTTACCGAGGAAATGGACAAGTCGCGGATAAGAGCGGTTATTCTGCAGTCCATCAGTACCGCATGCATCGTTGCGGTGGCCTTTATCTGGTTCGGCCCCGCGCTTCTGCGTTTCCTGGGCATTACTGTTGCTGATTTTATGGTGGCCGGTGGTGTCCTGCTACTGGCGATTTCCTTAAGCGATCTCATTACGGGTGAGAAGAGGCAACGCCAGGTTGAGCCGGATAGCCTTGGCGCCGTGCCGATCGGGATTCCACTGATTACCGGCCCGGCCGTGTTGACAACCTGCCTTCTCCTTACCAGTATGCACGGGCGGTGGATCACTACAGCAGCGGTTGTCGTGAACATTGCTTTTGTCGGGCTGGTGTTTCTGGCTGCGGGGCCCATCACCAGAGTTTTGGGGAGAACGGGTACAAAGACCGCGTCGAAACTTGCCAGCCTTCTGCTGGCCGCCATTGCCGTCATGTTGATGCGTAAAGGAATCATGGGCATTCTGGCACTACAAGTGTCCTGAAATTGCCGAATCAATCTGCCAGGGCCCAATCTCTTTCTGCGCTATCATATATTCGCAGGGATAAAGCTTCAGTATAGTCAATTTTCAGGATTGAGCCGGAAAAATTTTGCAAGGGCTTGAATACTTTGCTGAATCTGCAATAATCATATCATATTGGAAATTTCACAGTTTTCTTAACAAGAGATGATTGTCTCGCTGGTGTTCTATATGGCATAAATTTTGGCATATTGGAAATTTTTTATGAATCTTTTGAGATATGCAATCGGGATCTCCGTGGATTGATTGGTTATGTGTTCCGCTGTCAGAACAGGCAAGTTTTTCGCCCTGATCGATTTGGCATTTGTGCCTTTGGAGGTGGCGGAATTCTATGATATAAAAGACTTTATTGCCTGACTTATCAATTCAGGGCGTATAGACCGCTCGGCTGGTCAGCAGCGTCATGCGTCTTTCACAACCAAACATAAGGAGGCCGGTATGAAAAAAACAGATTCAAACAATTCCCCAATCACGCTCAGCCGTCGCAGTTTTATCATTGCATCCGCTGCAACCGCTGCCTGGTTCTCGATGGGCGGTCATTCCAGAACCGCCGAAGCAGCCGGTTCTCATGTCCTGGCCCCTCTTCCTTATGCTGAAAATGCATTGGAACCGGTCATAACGGCCAACACGATTGGTTTTCACTATGGAAAACATCATAAAGGCTATGTAGACAATCTTAACAAGCTAATCGCAGGAACCGAATATGCCGATCTGCCGTTGGAGAAGATTATCATGCGTACGGCAGGTAATGATGAAAAAACCGCTATCTTTAACAACGCTGCTCAAATATGGAACCATACCTTCTATTGGAAGAGTATGAGGCCCAATGGCGGCGGCGAGCCGCCCAATGCCCTAAAACTTAAAATGCAGACATCTTTCGGCAGTGTGGAAGCCTGCAAAAAAGAAATTTTCAATGCCGCTGTTTCGCAGTTCGGGAGCGGTTGGGCCTGGCTTGTCCTTGATGGAGACAAACTCAAGGCAATAAAGACCTCCAATGCCTGTGTGCCTCTGACAACAGGCATGAAGCCCCTGCTCACTGTTGACGTATGGGAACATGCCTATTACCTGGATTATCAGAACCGCCGCGCCGACTATGTTAACGCCGTGCTCGACAAGTTGATCAACTGGGAATTCGCCCTACAGAATGCCGGTTGATGTTGTCGCCAAGGTCTTACATAATCAGACCTTGCTGCATAATCATTTTTTTCAGCGGACCTGGTTTCCCTGCCGCTGATAAAATCATTGTTGCCGGACAGCGCACGTTCGGCAACAATCTTAGCATATTTAACGTACGCCAATTGATCAGCGATCTTTTCCTCATAAAAAATACCTGTATTCTCCTAGCTGGGCTGGTGTTCATGGCTGCAGGCCGATCACTGAGTCTTGCAGGGAAGAGGTACCAAGACTGCGTCAAAACTCGCCAGCCTTCTGCAGGCTGCTATCGCCGGTATGTTGATGCATAAAAGGATCTTCGACATTTCTGGCACTTGCGGGTTCCTGAAATCGCTGAATCAGTTGAGCCAGGGCCACGTAGTGACTTGCGCTGTACCTTATTTTTTGATCGTGTAGAGAAGGTTGCAAGGATGCGAGAAGCAATACGGACAGTCGACCGCCATAGATCTCTAATTGGGGTACTAAACTGATAAAGACTTTTGGCGATATAACTGCTGTTAATGAAATATCTTTTTGCCTGAAAAGGGGAGAGATTTTTGGATTTCTTGACCCCATGGTGCCGGTAAGACAACGACCCTTCACGGGGTTTATAGGCCACACTGTTAAGGGAGATTTTAATCCTTCCCGGTCGGTAATATCAGCGTTTATTGCAATTATCGGTGGCGAGCTGAAAGGCAGGTTCGCGTTTAAGACAAAACCAGTGCATATCAAAAGGCTTTTTGCATATACCAATTGGATTGCAGCAATATGCATGATTCTGAATGCATTTTACGCAGTGGATTACATTAATGGTTGGGCCGATGGGAAAGTGAATAATTGCCCACAGGTCTTCATGGCCACAAGATCGAGATTCTCAGATATAATGTACAGAATTTACTGAATTTATTTATGACTTTTTCCATCTTGCAACCCCTTTTTATTCTCGGCCTCGTTCTGGTCGCCGGATATTTTTCAAGTAGAGCAGCAAACTTTCTTCGGCTGCCCCGTATCAGCGGATATATCGTTACAGGTCTGTTATTTTCTCCTTCTATCACCGGAATCATGTCCTTTAAACAGATTGATATTCTTTTCGACGTCACATCTGAAATAGCACTTGCTTTCATTGCCTATTCCATAGGTGGAAGTCTTCTTATGTCTCGAGTGCGTGATCTGGGCAGACAGATTCTATGGATCAATCTGGCAGAAGGCTTTAGCGCCTTTATCTTTACCTGTCTTGCGGTTTACTTGGCAGGGCATTTTCTGCCACCTTTTATCAGTGAGAGCAGAAATACTTTCTTATCTTTTATCCTTATCCTGGGAGGTATCTCAGTTGCAACCGCTCCGGCTGCAACTATGGCGTTAATTCATGAGCTTAGAGCCAAAGGCCCCTTGACTACAACCTTGCTTGGCGTTGTTGCATTAGATGATGCCCTGAGTATCATTATTTTTACTGCAGCCGTCGCTATCGCCAATCAATTGTTGTTGGGAAGTGGGGACAGTTATCTTCTTGTGCGGGGTATGATGACCATTTTCGGCGCTCTAGGAGTTGGCCTTTCAGGGGGGTTTATTTTCAGCAATTTCCTTGTGCCATCGAGACGTCCAGAGACTAATGTCATGCTCACCATAGGTGCTATTTTTCTGGTAAGCGGTCTGTCAAGCAAGTTCGGTTTCTCGCCTCTGCTGGCGAATATGACGATGGGATTTGTCATCACTAACAAGATTGAGCAGGCAGATGATTTATTCCATCAATTGGACATTATAGAAGAGACAATTTTCTGTCTGTTCTTTACACTTGCAGCGGCCCATTTTGATAGTAAAGTGCTGTTTACTTCCTCCTCTCTAGGCTTGATACTTCTAGTGGGACGATTTGCCGGCAAATTTGTTGGCACTTTTTTAGGGGGCAAATTTTCTAAGGCTTCACCATATATATATAAAAACCTTGGCTTGGCACTCTTGCCTCAAGCCGGCCTGTCTTTGGGTCTCATATTTTTCGCTAAACCGATATTACCAGCAGAGATTTTCGACGTATTACTCAGTGCCATTCTGGTGTCAACCATCCTGAACGAATTTATTTCCCCACCGCTGGTAAAATTTGCAATTACAAGGGCAGGCGAGAACATGTATGGAAGGTAACACAGTGAAGATAAAAGAAATAATGCGGCATATCGAGGACAGGGGCCTACCCTGTGTCTCAGAAGACAGTGATATCAGTGAAGTTATCAGGGTTGCAGGCGATTTTCCGCACACACGACTTGTTTATGTCGTCGACAAAAACAACAAACTGCTTGGAGTGATTACTATAGGTTCATTGATGCGGCATTTATATCCTTATCACTATGGAGATAAGATTCATTCCAGAGATATATTGCGTAATATTATGGTGCAAAAGGCATCACATCTTATGAGCAGCAAAGATGTATATGCCTCTCCGAATGAAACTGTTGATGATGTTCTGAAAAGAATGGCCGGCACGGGTGTAAAGGAGATAGCAGTGGTGGACAGTAATGGCTGCATCCTGGCTGATATTAACGCAGTTGATCTTCTTAAATACTTTGAATTGGAGAATTTAAAGAAGAAAAAGACAGTCTTTCATACCCAGTCGTAAAAGGCTGCGTCTGATGGATATTCGATATATTAGATGGAATTCATAAAAAAGGGCCATAAGGACATTCTATATGTCATGAAATTTTATGGAGGAGGGGGGAAATGTCACTTTTTCTTGTACAGCACGGCAAGAGTCTGTCTAAAGACGTGGATCCTGAAAAAGGCCTTTCTGGTGAAGGTAAAAACGTGGTAAAGGGCATATAGCCAATTTGGCCGGCAAACACGGATTAACGGTTTCAGCAATCAGGCACAGCGGCAAGAAACGGGCCCGGGAGACAGCCGAAATCTTCGCTCAGACCCTTAATCCCGGCGGAGGCGTCCAGGAGATTGAGGGACTGGCACCTCTTGATGACGTCACCAAATTGGGGCTTAATTCGAAAGAAAACCTGATGCTGGTCGGGCATTTGCCCTTCATGGAGAAGTTGACCTCTTATCTGATTACGGGGTCTACTGACAGGCCTCCGGTGCTCAAATTCCAAAACGGAGGCATAGTCTGTATAGACCTGGATAGGGAGACAAATTCATGGTTTATCAAATGGACCATCTTCCCTTACATATCTTAGGAAGGAACATGGTATCCCTAGAACTGAAAAGGCTTGCCTCAATACAGGACTATGAATGTAGAAATTCTGGAATTTGAAAGCGGCGCAAAAAAGGCCAGAGGCTTGACAGTAGTTATTGATGTGTTCAGGGCATTCTCTGTGGCCTGCTATGCATTTGATTCCGGTGCCGCTCGATTGATAGCTGCATCTGATGTGCAAAAGGCATTTGAATTTCGGAAAATCTATAAGAATTCTGTTTTAATAGGGGAAAGGGGAGAACGAAAAGTTGAGGGCTTTGAATTCGGCAATAGTCCCACAGAGATCACAAAAGCCGATCTTCGGGGAAAGACAGTTATACAGACTACAACAGCGGGAACCAATGGTTTGATCAAGGCTGTGAATGCAGATATTTTAGTCACCGGAAGTATCGTAAATTCGAGTGCGGTTATAAAATATATAAAGAGCCTTGATCCGCGAAATGTATCTCTGGTGGCCATGGGATACAGGGCTGTTTTTCCTGCTGAGGAGGATCTTGTCTGCGCAGAGATAATAAAATCAGGACTTGAAGGTATAAAGTCGGACTTTGATGATAGAATCAGCAGGCTTACATATAGTGCCGGCAGGAGATTTTTTGATCCTTCAAATATAGACTTTTCTCCTCCCACGGATTTTTACCTCTGCACAGTTAGGGACAGGTTCAGTTTTATCCTGAAAGGTGAAAGAATGCCTGACGGAAATGTTGAACTTATTAAAATTGATGTATAATCACTACCCTGGAACGAATGTTAAAAGACCTTGACTATTATGTGAATGAAATAATTGATTAATAAAAGTTAATATAAAATGGAAAAGAAGTTTACTATTAGATATATAATAATCCTTATTACTTTTATTATATGTTGTTGCTCCTGTGACCGGATTTCTTCCTGTAGTCGGGCTGACTTTAATTCACCGGAGGTTGAAAATTTATATAATGCCTGTAATTTAAAAGAGAAAATAGATTATGACATTTTTGCTTATGCCATAATCGGCATTAAGAATATAAAGAGTCATATTAACAGGGATATAATTACAGTAATTGACTATAGAAAGGCCTCAACAGAAGAGAGATTTTTTGTGATTGGTCTTAAAAACAAAAAAATTTTATATAGCAGTCTTGTAGCTCATGGCAGGGGGACAGGAAATAATTATGCGAAAACATTTTCCAATAAGACCGGATCAAAGAGTAGTAGTCTCGGTTTTTTTATTACAGAAGAATCCTATAAAGGGAAACATGGGTATTCACTGAAGGTTAGAGGTATTGAAAAGAATATTAATGACAATGCAAGAAAAAGGGCTATCGTAGTACATGGTGCACAATATGTCAGCAACGAGTTTATTAATAGTTATGGCAGATTGGGAAGGAGCTGGGGCTGTCCTGCTCTTCCAGTTGATAAATCAGATGAAATAATAAATACCATAAAAAATGGAAGCTGTATTTTTATTTTGGGAAAGGACAGCAGCTATATAAGAAAATCAAGTTTTTTACATATATAATTTATGGATCTCTTACCTGTCCTGTTTTCAGAAAATAAGGATTTTAATGAAAGAAATTGACAGATCTCTTATAAAGATTTCAACAAGCAGGTTAGTACGTATATTGCTGATTATTATCGGGTGGATTTGTGTTGCATTGGGCGTAATAGGTATTTTCCTTCCGGTTATGCCAACTACTGTTTTCCTTTTAATTGCCGCTGTATGCTTTGCCCGGAGTTCTGAGAAGTTTTACATTTGGCTTCTGACTAACAAATGTCTGGGAAAGTTTGTGCTTGACTACATGGAAAGACGCGGTATGACGCTTAAATCAAAATTTTTGGCACTAACTACACTTACACTCGTTTTAGGTTTTACTGTAATATTTGCTATTGATCCCATATGGCTGAAAGTAATGTTGACATCTCTATATATAGGGCTTACTTATTATATCCTTTCCCTTAATACTCTCAAATAGTTCTTCATATTATATAAATATTATATAAATAGTACAGATATGCTGATTTTATGTGATACTATCACATGCTTTTTCTCAGCCAACTATTTGAGACTCAATTCCACACGGCTGTCTTTCAGATTCTCAGCCTTTTCCGGCTTCAGTGATTGAGGTTTGACCAGGAACAGTCTGCCGGGTTCGATTTTTCCCTGACCCAGTATGTAGTTTTTTACTGCCTGTGCCCTTTCATTTGCAAGGGTTATGAGGTCGTCATCAGTGACCTCAATGTTTTTCAGAATCAGAGCTTCCATTTCGGGTACGGGAATGTCCTTGGTGAAACCTAGGATGTTCTCTGGCTTTTCAAATTGACCGGCCTTATAGGCCATTTTCAGGTATTTCTCGTATTCCTCCGGCTCGATCACCACAGAATCCAATGAAACAGCAGCAGCCTCTTTTTTGTCCATTTTCTTAAACTTCTGTGCCTTGATCTGTCTGTCGAACCGGTATGAAATAAGCGCCTCCCTGTCTTTTTCCATATCAGCAAAACCGCTGACCTCCAGTTGCAGGTTTGGGCGATCATAGAGGGCCTTTACCAGTGTATCCAGTTTTGCCTTGTGTGCATCTGTCAAATCAGCGCTTCCGGCATTAAATTCGAGTTGACTCAAATCTTCATCACTGCCAACCATCGCGCCTATGAGTGAGAACGGGGATGTAGCCGCCTTGACCAGAATGTTCTTGATCATTTGTAGAATAATTCCGCCTATACTGAATTCCGGGTCATCGATGCGGCCGGCCACAGGCAGATGAAGAGAGATTTCACCGCTTCTGTCTTTCAGAAGGGAAACCGCCAGTTTAACCGGCAGGTTCAGGGAATCCGGACTCTTGACGGTCTCTCCAAAGTCGAACTGATCTATATAAATGTCGTTGGTCGAATCCAGTTTTTTCTGGTTAATAAGATAGCTGAGGTCCAGGGAGAGCTTTCCTTTCTGGATTTTGTAACCGACATATTTACCTGAATAAGGGCTGGCGGGGCTCAGATCAAGGTCTTTAAATCTGATCTTCAGATCGACAAAGAGGTCTTCCACGAGAGGATTGATGGTGCCTGTGATTTCAAGAGGGGCGTAGCTGTCTAGCTTGCCCTGGAAGCTTACGTCGGCCCTCTGGTTCTCTTCGGATATAAGGCCGCTTACAGAGCCCTGAATGTCTACCAGATTTGCAGAATAGCTGGGGGATACGGAGCGGTCGGTAAAGCTGATTTTACCGTCCCTGCAGATTATCTTACCTATGTTGACAGGAATGTTTGCAGTATCTTTTGAAGCGGACATTTTCGGAGACAATTCCGTTTGAGTCTCTGCCGTTTTTGAAACTTCCGGGGATGTCTTGGTGTCGGCACTGATGATATTTTGCAGATTAAGAGAGCCGTCTGCATTAAGTATGATCCTACTGTCAAGGTTTTCAAGGGCAATCTCATCTATATTGGCATAGATGGGCGCGATTCCCACGTCTATACCGTTTACCAGGAGCTGTTTCCATTTTATTAAATCATCGGCCTGGATATTTTCTTTTACCGCAAAATCGGCTACAACAGCGCTGCCTCTGTATTTTGCCTGAAGGTCCTTCTTCTCAGTCTGAGATAGGGAAACCGTCCCGGCAGTGGAGAACCTGCCGTCGGAGATAATGATATCAAGGACTCCGGCAAGAAAAGGCTGGAACCATGTTAGATTCACATCACTGATTTCCATTTGTATGTCAGCAGCAACCGGATTGATACCCAATTCGCCCCGGGTTCCGATGCCGGCGGTTTTATTCAACTTACATGACAGATCAATTTTTCCCTGTGAATTGGTCTCGGATGAGATGTCCATGCCTTGGAAGTTTATTTCATCCAGGGTCAGGTTGCCGTCCTGACCGGATGCCAGGCCTGTTCCTCGGATAGTGAAATTATTGATGGATAATTTAGTGACAGTGGTTACCCAGGGTTGCTCTTTTTCGATGTCGGCGGGAGGAGTCTCTGCAGTCTCCCGTGAATCGGTAAGGGCCTGAATGTTCAGATCTCCATTTTTCAGCCTGCCGATCATCAGAGAACCCTTTTCCCCTGAAATTTCCCCTACAGATAATTTCTTTCGTGCAGTATCAGCGGATATATCCATTAATGATAGTGACGGCAGATTAAAGATATCTGTCTGCTCAGGGGCGTATGCATCTTGGATTTGAAAAAAATCAGACAACGACAACCGACTACCATCTATTCGAATTTGGTCGATGGCCAAAGTGAGAGGCTCAGTTTCCTCTGACTCAGAGACAGTTTTTGCGTTATCGGCAGTCGGAAAAAGATCGTAAATGTTGAGCGTTCGAGTTTTGTCGCGAGTTATGTTGATTTCAGGTGATTTAAGCTCAATTTTTGTCAGATGAATATCTTTAGCCAGAAGACGGGATTTTAACCAGGTGGCCTGAAATGATGCCAGTTTCAGCAGTGGATGATTTGAAATATCGATTATCTCCAGGTCTTTAAGGGTCAGAGCTCCAGAGGATGAAAGCTCCGCCTTTTTGTCCTCAGACTGGATATAGGACAAGCTGACATTAAGATCAAGAGAACCCGAAGAAATTTTCAGATTTGTCTTGTAAGGAATGTATGCAAAGTAATAAGGAAGGTCTATCCCCTTGAGTTCAATATCAAAGACGGTTTCCAGAGACTCATGCAGAGGCTTGGTCTTGCCGACCAACAATATCGGTTTGTCATTAAAGGCGGCCGAGAAGTGTGGTTTAACAAACACTTCCAGATTACTACCGATATTCGAAATAAAAGGAATTATCAGATTCAGTTGGCCGATTTTATGAATCTTGTCTTTCTGCTGATCAAGGATGTCCGCACTTCCGTTTAGTATCTGTATGTTATACAAAGAAAATTTGAACGGCCTGGAGGAAGAATCGGCGGATTTTTCAGCATCTTTTGAGTCACCCGGCTCCGTGGAGTTAAGCAGGTCTGAAAAATTGTAGCCACCATCCATATTGCGTACAATCTTGATATAAGGTCCTTCTATCCTGAATTCTTTAATGACAGGGGCAAGTTTAAAGATCGAAACGCCCTGCAGGTTTACGTAAAGGCTATCGAAGGCTGCAAAGTCCGCAGGCCTCTCCCGTTCCTTGACTGCCAGTCCATTTATGGTCAACGACAGCGCATACGGATTCAGATTTATCTCTTGAATCATCACGGTCCGATGCAGGGCCTCTGAAAGTTTTTTGACCGCTACGTTTTTAATTATCAGAGGCAGAATCAGAAAACCAAAGACTGTATAAACTGCAAAAAAAACAACTACTCCGAGACCGATTTTTTTTATACGCCCCATAGCTTTAATTCTTTGTATTAGATTCATGGATATTATTCCCTTTATATGCTAAATTTTATACTTCAGAAGGTGATTAAGCAAAGGAATTCCCAAAAAAAATCGAAAGAACAAAAGAATAGGGGGATCAAGTAAATAATTGTGTAAGTAAATAATCAAGCAATACGTCTCTTCAGAAAAATTTCAAGAGACAGCAATTAAGATATCATAGGGAAATCATAAACAAATCAGCTACAGATCAGGGGAATTAACAACCGCTATTCGATTGACTATACGCAGAATGGCTTCTTTCAAAGGGGTCGGCGGATCAAAAAATTTTAAACCCAGTCCGATATCCCCTTTCGTTCCCTGGGGGTTAACCCAAGCAACCTCGGCATTTACTTCTATCTCGTAAAGCTCACTTATGGAGAAAACCAGTTTTACACGGGTCCCTACAGGGACGAGACTGTCTGTACAGATAAACATACCTTCGGCAGATATGTTCTTGCTGTATGAAATGAGATAATTGTCTTCATGGGAATAGTCTACTTTGAATCGGGCGGGGACACGGACACTCGCTCTTTGCTCGTTTTCAGACACTCTCTTTCTCCTTTCCTGACTGCATATTTCTCTGAAAATAAGCAGTCAAAAGACCTTCTGTATTTTCAGATCTAACGTGTCAATCGGAAAATTTCCCTTCAGGCTGAAGTGCTAGGATTAATTTTAATTGCTGATGTTCCGGAAATGCCGGCATATCTTCTAAAAATCCGTTATAATCAGGGAAAATGGATATATCCCCAATAAATATTAAAAAAAATCAATTTATTACCATCAGTGTTAATTCAGTGGCTTATGGAGGTAAGGGTGTCGCTCGACTTGATAATTTTGTAATTTTTGTCAGAGATGCGCTTCCTGGACAGCGTCTTAAGGTAAAAATTATTAAAAAAAAGTCTTCATTCGCTGAAGCTATTATAGAAGAAATTATTACCCAAAGTCCGGATTATATAGATCCCAAATGTGTATATTTTAATGAATGCGGTGGTTGTACTTTTCAAAATCTTCGATATTCAGCACAGTTAAAGATAAAAAAACAGCAAATTGAAGATGTATACACACATTTAACAAAGTTGACATACGTAAAGATTCTGGAACCTCTGGCCTCACCTGAAATCTGGGGCTACAGAAATAAAATGGAATTTTCCGCCGGAGATAACCGGTGGTTGATGAAGGAGAATGATCCAAAAACACCAAGAGATTTTGCAATTGGTCTGCATGCACCAGGACGATTCGATAAGATCCTAGATATTAAGCAGTGTCTTCTACAAAATGATACTCGGAATAAAATATTTGCAGATATCAGGCAATGGATGCGAAAAAACAAAATTACCCTGGACAATCCGAGAAATCACACTGGTTTTCTTCGCAATATCATGATCCGGGAAGGGGCACATACTAATGAAATAATGATCAATTTCGTTACCAGAGAGACTGGAAAAGAAGTATTAAAGACTTTGATTGATGATTTGATCGTCCGTTATCCGGAAATTACTTCCATGGTAAATAATGTTACAAAATCAAAGGGCCAGACTTCCTGTGGCGGCGAAGAGATTCTTCTCTATGGTGATTCTGTTATTCACGATAAAATTGGAGATATTCAATACGAAATTTCAGCAAATGCATTTTTCCAGACAAACACTAAGGGGGCGGAACAATTATATGCTGTTGTCAAAGAGTTTGCTCTGGAGACGGATAAACCGGTTATTTGGGATTTTTATTCAGGAACAGGATCAATTGCCTTATTTCTGGCGGATATCGCAAAAAAGATCTATGGTTTTGAAGTCTGTTCTGCAGCAGTAAAAAATGCCAATGAAAATGCGTGCAAAAATAGCATTGATAATTGCGAATTTTTTGAAGCAAATTTAGATAAATTTTTTCAAATGAATCAGGAATTTATTCGATCCTTACTGCCTCCTGATATTGTTGTGATTGATCCGCCTAGGGCTGGAATCCATCCGAAGTTTCTCAACCATATAGTGAGTTCGGGCGCTTCAAGGATTATTTATGTCAGCTGTAATCCTTCTACTCAAGCCAGAGATATTGAACAACTTGTTTGCATATATGGTTATAAATTAGAAAAGATTCAGCCGGTGGATATGTTTCCTCATACCTGGCATATTGAATCTGTCGCATTACTTATGAAATAGAAAAGATGGAAAAAGATGGATCTTCCGGATTAAGCGTACTTTTTATTGAAAAATGTGGACATACGTGTCCTTTCTAAAGAGCCACCAAACTCTGAAAGAAAGGAGCAAGAGTATGT
>CAZPDU010000046.1:0-6270 GCA_964585405.1 uncultured Thermodesulfobacteriaceae bacterium
AGATCCTGTGGACTATCAGGTCAGGGTAACGGCGAATCGGCGACGTGAAGTGCAAATAAGTAGGTGAAGCCAGGCCGAAATGGCCGACATTGTGGGACGAATAGACCGCCTGTTTCATAGTCCTGAGCAGTACGGTATTTACTATATACTCATATGGCTTGCCTGATACCTCTTTGAGCACCTTCTGACACCATTTCGGGCTTATTTCCTCTGGCATTTTTATATCCATTCCCAGGATCCGAGCAAAACCCGTAAGCTCCTTTACTTTATCCCGTGCCGGTAACTCATGAACACGGTACAATGCCGGTATGTCTTTTCTCGTTAAAAAGAGTGCAACCGCCTCGTTTGCAGCTATCATGAATTCTTCAATGATACGATGGGCTATGTTTCTTTCCCGCCGGACAATTTCTTCCAGGTTCCCCCTGATTCCCAGGATCATTTCAGGCTCTGGAAGATCAAAGTCGATACTGCCTCTCTGGCGGCGTCTTACGCTAAGGGCCTCTGCCAGCTCTGCCATCCATTTTAAGTGCTTAATATGTTTTCTGTTTTTGGCAATCAGATCCTTGTCTTTGTTGGCAAGTATGCAACGCACTTCTTTATAAGTGAACCTGCAATGGCTCTTTATAACGGCCTTGAAAAAGCCTGTGCGCCTGACATTTGCATCCCTGTCAAAAGAAATATTGACTACGACCGCGAGACGGTCTTCCTCAGGAATCAGGCTGCACAGGTGGTTGGACAGTGTCTCGGGAAGCATGGGCAGTACGGCATTTGGGAAATAGACGCTTGTGCCTCGCTCAATGCCTGTCTGATCGATAGGGCTATTGTCAGACACATAATGACTTACATCGGCAATGGCTACAGTAAGGACAAAGCCTGAACGGGTCTTCTTTACAAATACGGCATCATCAAAGTCCCTTGCCTGCTCCCCGTCTATTGTTACAAGCGGCAGTCCACGGAGATCCTTACGGCCCTGGATATCTTCCGAAATAACGGCCCTGGGTAGTTCCTCCGCCTGAGAGATGACTTCAGGTGGGAAGATGTGTGGAAGACCGTGCTTATGTATAACTATATTAGTCTGCACACCCATGTCGTCGGGATCTCCGAATACCTCCACAACCCGTCCCTCAGGATTCCTGCCCTCCGAAGAAAAGCGTTCAATTTCCGCCAACACAACCTGGCCGTTCCGTGCATTCATTTTATATTTATTGGGCACCAGTATTTCATAGAGCAGCCTTTTATCTTCAGGAAGCACGGTTGATAGACTTTTACCTTGCTGGAATGTCCCTACGACACGATCAATGCCCCGTTCAAGCACTCTTAGTATAGAACCTTCAATACCCTTTTCACTGGTCTTTTCCACCCTTGCTACGACATGGTCACCGTGAACAGCACCCTTGAGACCGCGCGCGGGGATGAACACGTCGTCGCCTTTCTCTTTCTCTGGTTGCACAAAGCCAAAACCGTCCGGGTGGACCGACAATCTTCCGGTAACCAGTTTCATAAGGTCGGAGATGCCGTACCTGTTACCCTTAAGCAGGACTAATTTGCCTTCACGAACAAGGCCGGCCACTATGGCCCTTGCCTTATTCCTTTCTTCCGGCCTCAGGTGAGATAAATGTATTATATCTCGCAGATAAAGGGGACGCCCTGCATTGCGCATTACCATCAAGATAAATTCAGGAGAAAGCGGGGGCAGTTTCTTGTATTTCTGACTGGATCTTTTCTTTCGTTTTTCTGACATATAGAGACTATACGTTGAGGGCTGAAATGGGTCAAGAAATGACGACGTTTTCTTCGTAACCGGACACGTAAAAATACATTACAGTTTCAGATCGTTCTTGATCTCTTTTCAATAACAAAATTTTCAGCACAATACTTTCATACTTCAGTTTATAACATACGTTGCGAAAAAAAGGGCTCGTGGGTATTCCCGGAAACAGGAGCAGAACCCGGAAAATATTTCCTTCTCCAAAGGTACCGCCAGCCACATACCCCAACATTCTGTTAATTTTCAGCCGGTTATAAAATTTTTATCTGTTGGCATGAATTTGGCTTACAACGTGGTGACACAGAAAAACTGCGGAATAAAAGGTGCAGAGATGATTCAGACTGGAAAGACATTGAAAGAGAACAAAGAAGACACATCTATCAGCAATTCTTTCCTTACATCTCAATCCTCATCCGATAAGGGGACAGAAGAACTGGACGAGATTTTCTTCTCCAGTAAAAAAACTGTGGGCTCAGAGATGCCCGAACCCCATTTTCCCCCTCTAACCAATGGATTGGAATTAGGTGCAGGGTCCGCCTTTGCAGGCCTTTCGAGCAGTGGCAGTGACAATTTCCTTTTTGGCGGGAAAATGGCCAGGACACTCCACTGGTCTATCCCCTGGTCTGATCTCATGATGATGATGTTCATTCTTTTTGCCGTGATGTATGTCTACCACACCCCTTTCACAGATTTGCAAACAGATGAAATCATTTCACCCCAAGCCGTTCCGGAGAAAACTTTTCCCGTAGATATAGATAAGCGACAGCCGGAACCTGAGGAAGATCTCATCCAGAAGGTATACGATCTCAGCAGGGAGACGCTGGATATGGAAAAATTGCATGCATTCGCCTCTGTAAATCTGGTTCAGGACAAAGCGGTACGAATTATTCTCAGGGGTGACTTCTTATTCGATACAGGTAAGGCAGAGCTTCGAGAAGAGGCCAAAGCGTCTCTTCAAAAAATCGCTGGGATACTTCGAAATACGCCTTATATGGTGAATCTGGTAGGACATACTGATGACCTGCCTATTCATACTGAACAGTTTCCTTCTAACTGGGAGCTTTCGACCATGCGAGCCTGCCGGGTCGCGCGATTTCTCATCGAAGATATGCATATCCCTGCAGGAAAATTGTTCGTTAGCGGACACGCCTTTTACCAACCCATTAAAGCAAATTACAGTCCGGAAAACCGGGCCGCAAACAGGCGTGTCGAAATCATTATGACCAAAGAAAAACCATACGCTGTTCCTGACACATCCGGAATTTACAGTTCCATATTATAAGGAAGGAGTTAAAAAGGTGGAACAAAGAACGGTAATTGGACTGGGACTCTGTACCCTCCTCATTGCATTTGGATTCGCCGTTAATGGCAATATGGGACTCTATTTTAATATGGCCGCACTTTTTATTGTGCTGGGCGGCACATTTGGAGCAGCATTTCTCAGTTTTCGGACCGAACGTCTCTCCATTGTATATAAGGTCTTACTTGCTTCATACCGAACCAGGATAAAAACCCCTGAAGACATCGTGGAAATCCTCGTAGATCTCTCTGTAAAGAGCAGGCTCAAGGGTATTCTTTCCCTGCAGGAGGATGAAGATGAAACGTCTATCATGTTCCTGAGAAGGGCCCTCGGGTTTTTGGTAGACGGCTACACAAAGGCGCAGATTACGGAGATTCTGAATACAGAAATGTATTTTTTCAAAATACGAAGGGAGGAATCCGAACGTGTTCTCAGAACGCTTGCAGAGATATGTCCCTCTTTCGGACTCGTTGGCAGCGTCGTGGGACTCATCGGCATGCTCGCCAGCCCGGGTGATGTCTCCGTGATCATTACTGCAATACCTGTCGCCCTTACCTCTACCCTATACGGGGTGGTTTTTGCAAATCTGTTTTTTCTCCCGTTTGCAGCCCATATGCGCGAAAGGACAGATCACGAATTGCTCCTGCAAAAAATCATCCTCGAGGGGGTCAGTGCCATTGAAAGCGAATTAAACCCCAGGGTACTTGAGATGAAGTTGAAATCCTTTTTAACCCCTTCGTCTCGTAAGGGGAGAATCATATCTGCAAAACGTATTCAGGAACGTTTTAAAATAAAGCCGGAAGCCGTTCAATCAGCCCCTACGCAAAGCCGCATTCTGCAGCCTGTTGCCAAATGATCTGTAATTTTCCTCAAGTTTTCGGCCTTAATGCCGATATAGACTATGAACGCAAAAAATCAGGACCATAAAGGGGTGATAAAAGAACTAACAGGTCCAGAGAAGCAAAAAAACTTAAAACTATGGGCAAGGATGCCCGAAACAAAAACAAATTTCAAGGAGGATTAAAACCATGGCAATGTCAATCAACACCAACATCGCGGCCCTGAACGCCCAGAGGAACCTGGGAAAAACGCAGGGTATGTTAAACAGATCTCTGGCGCGGCTTTCATCCGGCCTTCGCATCAACAGCGCCAAGGACGACGCGGCAGGGCTTGCGATCGCAAACCGGATGACCGCTCAGATTCGTGGTTTGAATCAGGCGGTAAGAAACGCTAATGATGGTATTTCTTTGTCACAGACGGCTGAGGGAGCATTGCAGGAGAGCACTAGCATTCTGCAGCGTATGCGTGAACTGGCTGTCCAGTCGGCCAATGATACCAACAGCGCTACAGACCGCGCCAGTTTGCAGTCTGAGCTCAGCCAGCTTCAGCAGGAGATGACACGGATCGCTGACACGACTACGTTCAACGGCACAAACATCCTGGACGGATCATTGAGCGGCGCCAAATTTCAAGTAGGTGCAATGGCCGAGCAATATGTTGCAGTCTCTATCAGCGATGCCCGGGCCACTGCGCTGGGCAGTTACACAGTAAAAACCGACAACACTACAGGGATTGAGGCGAGTACCCATGCTGGATATTTCCGGGCCAACGGTGCTGAGATTGGAGTTGCGGTAGCGCACGCAGCTAATAATGGTTACACCGGTGAAATCCTTACTGTTAAAGACGCGGACGGGACTTCTGTGGGGACCGCGACCATCGGTGCTAACGGTGAAATGGACCTTGCGGCAACGAATCTGAGTTCGCTCAGCGGCGTTCGAGCAGTCGGTTACAATCAGGTTACTCTAGACACATATGGAGATGATGGCGCCGGTAGCGATGATGGTAATTTCAGTATTAATGGTGTTGACTTGGAGCTCGCGTTGACAGATGCCACATCCAGTGCTGATGCCTTTGCCGCAATGGCCGCTGCCATTAATGCTAAGGCTGTTGCAGGGGGACAACTGCAAACGGATGGCATTTCTGCTGTGGTAAGCGGCAGTGAATTGAAAATCACCAGTAATACCGGTGCTAATATCCTTGTTACAGCGACGGGTACTGATAACTTCGTTGACGTTACCGGACTTGATGGAACCACAGGCGTAACGTGTGATATAGGGGGTACTGCGAATGTAATCAGCGGTGGTCGTTTTGATGTTTACCTGGACCAGGGCTACACCATTGAGTCCAGTGCAAGCGATGATGTGTTGACTTCGGGCGCTGCCGATACCGCGGTGACAACGACATCAGTCGGCTATACAGACGCAGACGATAACAATGCAGTGGCCACTCAGATCTTGAACATTGTCGGGCCTAACGGTACGCAGACCGTGAATGTAGCCGCTAATAATTCAGCCTATACCATAGCGGCATCAGTAAACAGCTTTGAAGCAGATACCGGCGTCAGCGCGTCAGCCAGTACTTCAGCCACTATTGGTAGTCTGTCGAGTGCTGGCACAATCTCCTTCGGACTCAAAGGCACTAACGCCACAGCCACCACGATCAGTACAACGATTACCGATACTAGTCAGTTGTCTGATCTGGTAACTGCGATCAACGATGCTTCAGGCGAAACGGGTATTACCGCTGAGTTGTCCAACTCCGGGGCCAGTGTCACGCTGACGCAGGCATCCGGCCATGATATTGAGATCACAGACTTCACCCATAGCGCTGCGGTGGAATTGCCGGATTATAGCAATCCGACAAGGACAGCCGTCGAGCAGAGTATCACTGTAACCGGCAGCCAGGGTAGTGCGACATCGCTGTATGACGGAGGAGCCAGAACAGATGCCGACTCTACGGTTGTAGGCGGCGAACTTACCTTTAGCGCTATTGGCGTTTTTAACGTGAGTTCGAACGTGGATGCTACTGATGCCGGCGATTCGATCTTCAGTGGTGCGGCTGATTCGGCAAACGCAGCCGCCCTGGGTAGCGTGAACGAAATCGACATCAGTACCAGGGCAGGCTCCAATAACGCTATTAACATTATTGACGGGGCACTGTCTAAGATTGACGTAATCCGTGGTGATCTCGGTGCGGTTCAAAACCGCTTCGAATCCACCATTTCCAACCTTGACAGCGTCGCTGAAAATCTAAGCGGGGCTCGAACACGGATCCTGGATGCTGATTTTGCCGCGGAAACGGCTGAGATGACCAAGGCCCAGGTCCTGCAGCAGGCAGGTGTTGCCATGCTGGCCCAGGCCAA
>CAZPDU010000047.1:0-2574 GCA_964585405.1 uncultured Thermodesulfobacteriaceae bacterium
CTATGAGTATTTTTTCTTTATTCATGGATCACCTTTTTGTCTGCTTATTGTTGATATTTGATATTGATTATCTAGCAGTTTAAAGTTATTAGTACTCCATTATTCTAAAGTGATTTCTTTAAGAAACTGAGCGGATTCTTCGGGTGGGGTGGGATTTATATAGAATCCAGTACCCCACTCAAATCCCGCTATAGTGGTCACTTTGGGCATTATTTCTATATGCCAGTGATAGTGTTGCAAGAACGGGCTGAGTAATGGAGCTGTGTGCAACATATAATTATAAGGGACTTCCGGCAGGGCTCTGTTAAGTCGTTGCATTGTCTCCAGAAATAGGTCAGTCAATAAATGAAATTGATTATCATCCATGGAAACATAAGAAGACTGGTGCTCTTTAGGCATCAACCACATCTCAAAAGGTGAGCGGGGGGCGAAGGGACAAATTGTGATAAAATTTTTGTTTTCACATACTATTCTTATGTCCTGAGATTTTTCCTGACGTATGATATCGCAAAAGATGCAGCGTTCCTTAAATTCATAATAGTGTAGACTGCTTTGGATCTCTTCTTGTATACGATGAGGTACAATAGGAAGAGCGATAAGCTGAGAATGAGAGTGTTCCAAAGAAGCACCTGCGGCCCGGCCGAAATTTTTGAAAATTATTATATAGCGAAAACGGGAATCCTGAGCCAAATCAAGCATTCGGTCTCTATAGGCCCAAAAGGTCTGAATAAGCTGTTCATGAGACATGTTGGGGATGGTTTCGTCATGTCTGGGGGTATCTATTATAACTTCATGTGCACCGATGCCATTCATTTTGTCATAGATACCTTCACCCCGTTTATTCAAATCTCCTTCTATAACTAGTGCTGGAAATTTGTTCGGGACTACCCTGAGGGTCCAACCTGGTCCATTTGGTGAATAGTGGGGCCGTCCATAGGCAAGAACTTCAGGTGGGGTAGTATGTTCATTACCAGGGCATAAAGGACAGAATCCTCCTTTGGTCTTGTCTTTTTCAATGACGAAATCGTATGGACGTTGTCCTCTTTCTTTGGCGATAATAACCCACCGGCCTATAATTGTGTCCCTGCGTAGTTCAGGCATCACCAATTCCTCAAACCAGCCAAAGCCTGCGTTCAAAGTCTTTATCCGGTACTTTAACCATTATATAGCCTTCCCGAGGAAACCTCTCTCTAACCAATTTATTTTGTATTATTTCAACATAAAAGGTTAATTCATCTCTCGGGCTGGAGTCCAGTACTACGAAAGGTATTGCCATTTCTGCCAGTTTATTTATAGCGCACCTTGCTCCTGTTTCGTGAAAAACAAGGGGTTTTCCGTTTTTCAGAAGCCTGAATTTTTCGTCAAGGGAGTCCATAAATCCGCTTATAGTCAAGTCCATAATTATTACGGCCTCAGATGAGATGGTTATCTTGAGGACGGAATCCGGATCCCAGGTATCAAAGCCCCCCTCCCTAGTATCTATCCTAATATAAAAAGACTCAAGATCAAAGCCATAGGTAATTTCAGCCAGTGAACTCGCTCCTAAATGCATGGCTCCTCCGTCGTCCCCTAAGGTAATTGATCCCGCACCTCTCCATTCCCCAAAATAACTCAATCGTCCATCAATCTGAGGGTGTATAAAACACGTTGGTTCATTAGTAGGTGCTGCCTGTCTTGGAGCCCTGATCGGACTCAGCAATTCATCAGGAACTGTCATATTGAGGCTACTATAGACTTTTTTGAGATGAGTTCGAAAGAGGCGATCAAATTCATACGCATAATCCGTCTTAAATTTGTCTCCATACCACCAGAACCAGTCACTTCCTTCAGCAGCGAAAATGGATTCCATGGCCATGTTTAATGCTTCTTCAGTAATGTTTTCCTGTTTTTTAGCATTGTCGATGGCCTTTCTGGCAAGGCCAAGGGCCTCCCACGCCTTGTTCTCGTCCTGTCCACCGATCCAGATACCGAAATCATGATTTATCCAAGAACCTGTATATATCCTTGGCAGTGTGAAGGTCGGCGGATGGTCTTTGAGATATTGTCCAATGGTCACAAGTTTAAGCATTGGTTCTTTGATAATTGCGTCATATAGGCCAGTCAGGAAGGATTCGCCACCGTCTTGATAATATTCCCATGGATTTTCACCGTCCAGTATTATAGCAACAAAAGGAGGACGATCCATTCTCTGAAGTCCACTGCAGATTTCTTTTAGTCTGGAGACAAAGTCAGTAATTGCGGCCTGAGGATGATTTTTCTGATAGACGAAACCTATCAGATCCGACAGCTTACGGTGTCGAAAGACCATGTCTGTATGACAGCCGTTTATTTCCACTTTATAAGGCTGGAATAGACTTTGGAATTCGACTTTCTCAAGTGAATTGTAAAGGATTGCTTCATCTGTTGCCGCCCAGGAGAATCCAGCCTCTTCAATGATAGGGATAAGCTCGGGGGAAACGGAGCCTTCCGATGGCCAGACTCCTGAAGGGTTTTTCCCTAATATCTCCTTGCAGTAATATTTACCTCTCTCCAGTTGTGTTCTGGCGTCCTCTGTGTAAGTAAAGCGCGGAGGGA
>CAZPDU010000048.1:0-7875 GCA_964585405.1 uncultured Thermodesulfobacteriaceae bacterium
GAAAAAGTGGTTTTCCCGGCGCCGTTTGGCCCAGCAATCACATAAACCGCAGGTGATTGAACGTCGCTAATACTCATACTTGATTCCATTTAATGATGCCTCATTTGACTCATCCGTGAGATTCGTTCCGTATTCTTATGAATCCGGCCACCCATTTTATTCCAGCGGCATTGGAGATTTATAAATTCCTTAGTGGCTGGATTGAGTCAAGTTTTTTTGTCTTTTTCTTTTTGATTCCCCCTTTAGTTCCAATCGATACGCATTGTGTACCACCCGGTCCATTATGGCATCTGCCAGAGTAGAATCTTCAAACCTTGAGTGCCATTCAGAAACAGGCAGCTAGGTGGCAAAGATCGTGGCCCCTCTTTTGTATCTGTCGTCTATAATTTCCAGCATATCCCTGGTCTGTATGAGAGAGAGTCCGTCCAGAAGCCAGTCATCAAGAATCAGCAGCCTGGTTTTGGAAAATCTGTTCAGGAGCTTCTCATAGGAACCGTCAGCACGGGAAGCGCTCAGGTCTCTCAGGAGTTTTGACATCTGAAAGAAGAGGACCGTAAAACCATTTTTACATGCCGCATCTCCCAGAGATCAGGCAATATATGTCTTTCCCTGTACCTGTGGCTCAGATCACGATTGTGTTAAGGTAATGCTTAATCCATTCGCTTTGACTGAGGTAGAGGACCTGGCCTCTATCAAGACCTTTTCTCGGAATTGTGCCTTTTTAATGCGGCCCTTAAGCCTTCTCTTGACATGAAGAACATAGAATGTCTCCCAGTCTTATAGTAATTCGCTTGCGAGATCTTTGTATTCAGGCATTTTGCTGATAGGATGGTTTCGGTTAATGTACCGTGGGTTTACGATTCAGGCGGGATTAAATACTGTGATATGTGATGGAAACGGCACATAGAAATACAGCAAAAGGCGGTTATGAAATTGAATGTTATTGTGCATGAGGCCGAGGAAGGCGGGTATTGGGCTGAAATTCCGGTTATTCCCGGCTGCGCAACGCAAGGCGAAACCTTTGAGGATCTTCTTGAGAATTTGTATGAGGCGGTTGAGGGATGCCTTTCCGTTATAAGTTCTGGTGAAATTTGGCCTGAATTGATCTTTGATGCCGAAAGGCGTTGAGCACCAGTCCGTTATTTCCCGTCATCTTGGGAATATTTTCCAGACCGATGAGTTGGCAAGAGAGACAGTTGTTGCGAAAAATGCAACAACTGTCTCGGGAATAAAAAAATGATTTTTCTCACGTGTAACAAGAAAGTTCTGCCATGGGGATGGCACGTTGATTTTGCCGATTTATCTTAATACGAGGTATTGTTCATATTCAGGAAATAAGGGAAAAGCATGAATGCCTTATGAGTGGTTGATCATTTTGAGAATTGAATAAAACCCATAATCAATATAAGGTTTCCTCAGGACATTCATGTTTTGTTTGCTTGAGCACGATATTGGCGATCTGAAGTCAATGTGGGTAAAGTTCAGATGGGCCATGAACCGACATAGGGGGGAATATGAAAGCGATATCCTGCATTTTTTGCCTGGTCAGCCTGTTTGTTTTATGGGCAACAGCTGAGGCGGGTCAGACAGTAGCCAAAAGCACGGTGGATGACCAGGTGAGTGTCCAGGTCACGGTGTATAACAACAATCTTGGGCTTATAAAAGATACGCGCAATATCGCACTTCCTCCAGGCGAAGGGGAACTCAGATTCATGGATGTTGCCGCCCATATCAGGCCTGTAACAGTTCACGTAAAGTCCTTGAATAATCCGAATGAGTTCAGCGTGCTGGAACAGAACTACGAATATGATCTCATGAGTGCTGAAAAGCTTCTGGATAAGTATGTGGGGAAAAAGATAAAGTTAATGAACCGGAACGAATTTCAGGACAGGGAGGAAGTCGTGGAAGCGACTCTGTTAAGCAATAACAATGGGCAGATCTATAAGATAAACGGCGAGATATATCTGGGGCATCCCGGCCACAAGATCCTTCCTGAAATACCTGAAAACCTGATAGCAAAACCGACCCTCACATGGCTTTACGACAACAGAAGCATTGATACTCATGAGCTGGAGGTCTCTTATCTCACCAGTAATATTACCTGGAAGGCTGATTACATCGTTGTTTTGAGTAATGACGACACGTCTGCGGATATATCCGGCTGGGTGAGCCTGGACAACAGGAGCGGTGCAACATACAGGAATGCCGCTCTGAAACTGGTAGCAGGGGAGGTACACCGGGTCAAGGATGCAATGCCCCAGGAGAGGGTCTATGCCATGGCGCCCAGCAAAATGACGGGGACCCAGCAATTTGAGGAACAGCCCTTCTTTGAATATCATATATATGACCTGCGAAGGAAGACCACCATAAAGGACAACCAGACAAAACAGGTCAGTCTGTTTGAAGCCGTTGGTTCAAAGATTCGAAAAGAGCTGCTTGTTCACGGGACGAAAGGCTATTTTATCAGAAGTTTCCAGGAGCAAAATCCGAAACAACCGGTGCATGTTTATGTCACGTTCAAGAATTCACAGGCCAATAGCCTTGGCATGCCTCTGCCCGCAGGGATTATGCGTCTCTACAAACAGGATGGCGATAAAAGCCTGCAATTTGTAGGCGAAGACAGGATAGAACACACCCCGAAAGATGAGGATGTGCGGCTGAAGGTTGGTGAAGCGTTCGATGTGGTGGCAGAGAGGACCCAGACAGACTACAGAAAGATCACTACCAGGCTTTATGAATCTGAGTGGGAGATAACACTCAGAAACCATAAAGAAGATGATATTATCGTGGGTATAGTGGAACCATTGTCCGGAAACTGGTCGGTAATCAGCAGCAGCTACCCTTATGAGAAGATCGATGCCTATACCATTAAATTCGATGTAAAGGTTCCCCGGGACGGAGAGGTGAAGGTGAAATACAGGATCAGGGTTGGTGTATGATCGGTTTGCCGCCTGTATTGATCAGGCACACAGGCGTTCCCGCTCCATTGTAAAAATATGTTTTTTTGATAGATTGGAAATAATTGCACACTTATTCGTTGCGATTGCTTTATAAATCGAGGAATTGGGTTAAGGTTAATTACCATATGCCGAAACAAAAAATAAACAAAATAGTCCTTGCCTACTCAGGAGGATTAGATACATCTGTAATTCTCAAGTGGCTGCAGGAAACATACGGCTGTCCTGTAGTTGCCTACTCCGCAGACATAGGCCAGGAAGAGGACTGGAGAGCTGTTAAGCAGAAGGCCCTGGATACAGGGGCCGCTGAGGTAGTGATAAGGGACCTCAAACAGGAGTTTGTGCAGGACTTTGTCTTTCCCATGTTCAGGGCGAATGCCATTTACGAGGGCACCTATCTGCTGGGTACGTCTATCGCCAGACCCCTGATTGCCAGGGAACATGTACGGGTGGCCAGGGAAGTCGGGGCGGATGCAGTCAGCCACGGGGCCACTGGCAAGGGAAACGACCAGGTCCGTTTTGAACTCTCTTTTATGGCCCTTGCGCCTGACCTCAAGATTATAGCCCCCTGGCGCATATGGGATCTCAATTCCAGACAGAAGCTGGTGGACTTTGCCATGACCCATGGTATACCGGTACCGGTAACAAAGGCAAGGCCTTACAGTATGGATGCGAATCTGTTGCACATAAGTTATGAAGGCGGAATCCTGGAAGATCCCTGGGCGGAGCCTCATGAAGACATGTTCATGTGGACAAAGAGTCCTGAAAACGCCCCTGATGAGCCCTGTTATATTGAGATCGATTTTGAACAGGGAAACCCGGTGGCACTTGATGGGGAGCGTCTTTTTGCAGCAGATCTTCTGTCCAGACTTAACTCCATAGGTGCTGATAACGGGATAGGACGGGTGGATCTGGTTGAGAACCGTTTTGTGGGCATGAAATCCAGAGGAGTTTATGAGACGCCAGGCGGCTCTATTCTCCGTTCAGCCCATATGGCCCTGGAGTCCATAACCCTGGATAGAGAGGTCATGCACCTGCGGGACAGTCTGATTTCCCGTTATTCAGAGCTTATTTATTATGGTTTTTGGTTTTCTCCCGAACGTGAGCTGATTCAAAGGCTCATAGACGATTCCCAGGCCAATGTGAGCGGAAGGGTTCGATTAAAGATATACAAAGGTAACTGCCAGGTGGTGGGAAGAAAGGCGGAAAAATCGCTATACCGGCCGGAGTTTGCTACATTCGAGGAAGACGATGTTTACAGCCAGTCAGATGCCGAGGGTTTTATAAGGCTTCAGGGTCTGCGTCTTAAAATCAGGTCTATGGTGGAAGGATCTTGAGAGAATAATATGAAGACAACATATAATGAAAAGCGCAAATACAGCAGGGTTCCATTCAAGACGGTGGCGTGCCTCTGGTCGCAGGAACAGGGGAACAGGGAGATACGCTGCGATCAGACAAGAGATATCAGCTTAAAAGGGATTTACTGTTACAGTGATGTCAAATTTTCTGTGGGCACTTTCTGTGACATAGAGTTGCATGTTTCAGATAGCGATAAAAAACTCGTGCTCTTTTTAAAGGGGATTGTAGTCCGCACAGAAGAAGAAGGAATGGGGATCAAGTTTAAAGAGATGGATCTTGATTCTTTTTTCTCGCTGAAGAATATCCTTAATTACAATACTGGAGATCCTGAATTGATAGAGCAGGAATTCATTCAGTCTATAAAAGAAAAGAATGATTGAACTGTTTACGGTTTCAGAGACCAAAAAATGAACATCGAACATTGAACATTTGAACTCGCATGTTTAATGTATAAGAATAATCCAGTAAGGAAATTAACAAGGACTTGAATGACACAAAATAGAATATACTATAAATCAACCAATATCTCTCCATTTACCCTGATTGCGCTTGTACTGTTTGCCGTGGCCGCCTTTTTTGTGGCCCTGCCACTGTTTCTGGGTGCCTTAGTAGTCTTTTCCGTTGCGGCCTTATATATGGCATGGCGCATTCGCAAGGTGATGCGTCAGTTTGAAAAGGAGTGTAACAGACGTAGCGATAAGGCCGATAATGGCCTGGATGCGAGCTCTCTTATTATCGATGTCACTCCGGATCAGAGCGAGCAGGAAAGAGATCGGCAATAGGTTTTCAGATCAGGAATGGACCACTTTGACCCTGTAGCCCGGGTAATCGATGTTGATCTTCCTATCCCTTCTCTCAGCGACAACCGCAGTCACGAATCACGTTTAAGGGCGGCCTTGGAGAATATACTCGGAGAGCGGCCTTTAATTCCTTTAAAAACCTGCAAAGTCCTGCCCTATATTCTCCCTTCCTCTGGTTACAGGGTTCAGACGCTGCTTCTTTATGGACCTTACGGCTGGGAAATTGCCCGGGTCAGCGATGAAAGCAGATCTCTGAAGCCTTACGGACTTGCTGTGGACCTGGGAAGCACCACCGTGGTCTTTTACCTTTTGGATCTTTGCTCAGGCGAGATTGTTTCTACTCTGTCAAAAACTAATCCGCAGTGCGTCCATGGTGAGGATATACTTGAGAGGATACATTTCGCCGGGCAGGGCAACGGATTGAATATCCTGCAGTCCGAAGTCCTCGACTTTTTTAACTCCTCTGTACAGGAAATGGTGACAGGACATGGTATAAGCACAGAGGATATATGCTTTATTGCACTGGCCGGCAATACCACCATGTGCCACCTCTTTTTAGGCCTTGACCCGTCCCATATCTGCAGGGAACCATATATTCCGGTGGTTAACCGCTTTGATCTGATGCGGCCCGGAGAGATCGGAATAAATGTACACCCCCAGGCCTGGCTCTACTGTTTCCCAAACCTGGGGAGTTATTTCGGCGGTGATCTTGTCGCAGGGATAATGGCTTCAGGCATGCACCGCAAGGATGAGATAGCCATGCTGGTGGATGTGGGCACCAATGCAGAGGTAGTACTGGGAAACAGAGACTGGCTGGTGGCCTGCTCAGGGGCGGCCGGTCCGGCACTGGAAGGAGGTATCCTGTCCTGTGGCATGAGAGCACAGCCGGGCGCCATAGACAGGGTGGAGATTGACCCGGACAACCTGGCTCTAATGTTTCACACCAGAGAAGGCGAGGCCCCGAAGGGATTGTGCGGCTCCGGAATAATAGATCTTTTGGCGGCTATGTTTGTCGCAGGGCTGGTTGATTCAACCGGAAGGCTTGTGGTGGATAGGGATAACGTCCGAATGCAGCAGCTAAATGGGGAATGGATTTATGTGGTGGCAGATCCTCATAAGACAGGCCATGGAAAGCCAATCTATATCAGCCAGAGCGACATAAAAAACCTCATTCGTTCAAAGGGCGCTATGTACACCATACTGAACGTGTTAATACAGAGCGTGGGGATCGATTTTAAGGATATCGAGACTTTTTATGTCGCAGGGGCCTTTGGCAATTACATGGATCCCAAAAAGGCCGTAATAATCGGGATGCTGCCAGATATACCCATGAAGCGCTTTAAGTCCCTGGAAAATGCTGCGGGTACAGGTGCCATACAGGCACTCAGAGATAGAGAGACCGGAAGAGAGGTGGAGGAGATCTGTGATCGTATAACTTATCTGGAGATGAATGTGCGGGGTGATTTTATGGCCCAGTTAACCGCTTCCCTCTTTCTTCCCCATACCGATCTTTCCAGATTCCCATCAGTGGCCGATATAATGAAGGCGTAATCAATTTTATTCATGGCCCTCTAGAATCTTTTCTGGTTCACAGGATCAATAGTTAGGAGGGATTTGAGATGCAGGGGTGGATAATTATTACCCCTGCAACATTAACAGGCAGCAGCCGATATCGAAAAATCTCCTAATTACATGGGAATCGTCCTGTTTCCGCATCTACCTGAAAGCACATGCCCATAAAGCATTTAGTAACACAACCAGGGCTGCTTGATGTCACCATGGTGAAATCCTGGCTCAGATTTTCAATCGTGGCTGATTCCAGACACGTACAGTTGCCTTCTATTTCCGTTCCCACGATGTTTCCGCAACATGGCACTTCTTGACCGCTCAGATTTGAGACCATTGCCTGGCCTGTGCTGGTTACAAATACCACCATTGGCACATTGTGTGCTTTCAGCCATTCATGAAGTTCCCGGGAGATCGGTGCTTTTCCCCAACCCTGAATTACCGGAGAGTTCAAGTTTACAGCTCGCTGTGGCTGGGGGTTCAAGAGTTCTCTCGCCTGTTCTGTAACGGTTTCAGCTGCAGTGACAGGTGTTGCTGGTTTTATAACCTGGCCGTTGTCCGTAATTCCCTCATTCGGCATCAAAATGATTGACAAGACAATAAAGACGGCAATAAATAAATTTCCTGGAATGTCTATGTTCCTGTACATAACCTTTTCTCCTCTTTAAGTTTGCTAATTATTCTTCGTCTTCAAGACAAACTGTTTTTAGAAATCTTTTTTAATTTCACCTCCTTTAAAAATACTCGTTTTATACATGCACTGCTCGTGCGGACCGGGTTGTGTCAAAAACAGGTTTTTCGATTTGTCTCCCCATGCCTGCAGCGGACAATTCAATCAGGATCGTAAATCAAAATGCCAAGGTAAATCTGGCTAAAATGGTCCGTTCCGGCAGAGAGAAAGGATTTGTGACTTCGTGGGATGTTCGAAAATCAATTCCTTGAAAATGGAACCCCTTATCAAAGAGGTTTTTTACCTCGAGACTCAGGATGGGTAGTGTAAAATATCTTGTGTGAATTCTGAAAGAGTAGAAAAAAGGTACTTTTCCTAGTAAGGGTTTTGATACTCAAAAAATCAAACCTAAAGGAGAAGTGCCATGAAATTAGAAATTAGCGTACCGGAAGTAGTAAACATTTTCAAGGAGATTCAGGAGCAGCCAGAAAGACTCTTTGAGATGATAGGTTTTAATATTAGA
>CAZPDU010000049.1:0-3149 GCA_964585405.1 uncultured Thermodesulfobacteriaceae bacterium
TTAAAGACTTCCTTATGATATCAATAGCGTCTGGATTGTCATCTATTGCCAGAATAAGCTTTCGGGAGATATCCTCTGGAAACGACGAATCTACCCCGGAGCTACCGGAATACTCTGCCCCAAGCACCAGTTCCTGTATAACCCGGCAATCTATACAGCAAGCAAGTTTCTGCGGATAAGCACCGATTTTCTGCCTTACACACTGTGTCCCTGAAATGAGCCAGCAACGCCTTTCTTTACTGTCATAGGCAGGGCAATTTTTCTGTCCACAATGGATGTATTCGTGACACCTTAAGGGCTTGCCGGCATATTGTGGCTCTTTTAAAAAGGTCTCGACAGGTACACCGAAGTGATCAGCTAGTTCGTCAGCCACACGCAAGTCTATAACCGGCTCAGTTGCAGTCTCCAATACATCTTTTCTCAGAGGAATGGTGAAATAGAACCGACTTCCCTCACCGTATTTGCTTGTAGCCCAAATCATGCTGTTGTGCATTTCAACCAGTCCTCTTGCAATACTGAGTCCTAGTCCGGTCCCTTCGTATTGGCGGACAGTAGAAAGATCAGCCTGCACAAACTTGTCAAAGATCTTGTTGAGATCCTCTGTTTTTATCCCGATGCCGGTATCTTCTACACAGACCTCTGCAAATATGGCGGAGCCACCAATTTGATGAATACCATGCTTGGATTTCCTGGCATGGATTTTTATGCCCCCCTTATCGGTAAACTTGATCGCATTGGACAGGAGGTTCATTAAAACATGTTTTATCTTACTCTTGTCGCCATAGACTAAAGGCAGATTTTCATCTATATCGAAATCTAAAGAAAGGCCTTTTTGGGCTATCGTTGCCTCAAACATAGGTACTACTGAATCAATGAGTCCTTTTAGGTTGAACTGTTCCGCCTCTATTTCGATTTTTCCTGCTTCTATCTTGGAGAGATCAAGAAGATCATTTAACAATTGTAAAAGGTGCCTGGCATTATTGGAAATTCTGCTTAAGCTTTTTTCCTGTTCCTCGTTGATTGGTCCATCAACTCCGTCCAGCAATAAATCTGAATATCCGATAATAGAATTCATAGGTGTCCTAAGCTCATGGGACATATTTGCCAAAAATGAAGATTTTAGCTCGTCAAGTTCTCTGAGTTGGTCGTTTGCCTGTTCCAATAGCTTTATAAGTCTGGTCCTCTCGTTTAATAATTCAGTTTTTCTGGCGACTTCACTTTCCAGTCTTTTGTTGAATTGAGAAGCCCTTTGAACCATATAGTTAAATGAGTTGCCCAGTACCCCTATTTCATCTTCTGAAACTACTTTTACCGAAACAGATGTATCCCCTTCGGCAAATCTTCTTGCCTTAACAGCCAAATCCTTCACAGGTTGTGTGATGAATCTGGTCATCATAACATAAATTATTGTTATAATTAAAGATATTCCAATAAAACTTATCAATATACTCCTGTTTCTGGCAGTAGCGACCATCGAATAAGCACGCTCCACATCCGCTCCTACCAGCATGCCGCCAAGAACTTTCCTTGAAGAGCCATGACAGTGATAGCAGTCTTGATGATTCAAAATAGGCTGTATGGTAACAAGGATCTTTCTACCTCTAAGTTCTACATCAAATGATTTCTCCGGTGCTACTCCAGAGATTAGTGTCTCGCTTAAGGCCTTCAGTGTCTCCTCATCAGAGATAGAATCCGCAACATAGGTTTCTTCCTTTTCTTTGTGTGTGGACCAGGTTATCTCTTGCTCAAAGTCGCATACCCACGCCTCTATACCTTTCATCTTTTCCTTGACGTTAGACAAGACCTTCATTACAGCCTCGCTGTTTCCAATATGCATTGGATATTTTATGCCGGAAAAGATCGACTCAGCCACCTCTGAATTAAAAGTTGCCGCCATATCTATTCTGTCTTTTGTTCCAAAGTATACTCTAAAAACAATTTCAGCCGCCAGAAACAGGACCAGGCTGATTATTACTGTACCCATTATCTTGTTTGCAAAACTCTTTCTTATAAAATCAAACATGCTGTCCTCAGCAAAGCCTTGCCTATCAAAATCGCTAATGCGCTCCTCCATGGATCAAGGGTTTATATCTGAATGCCTTGACCCTTTCTGATGTATGACAGACCTCGCAGTCTTTCATGGTCAGCTCTCTTTTGATATACAGAGGGCTCTTTTTCTTTACATGGAATTCACCCGGGCCATGGCATACTTCACAGCCTGCATTCTTCAAGTGAGGCGTCTTCTCAGGACTGACAAAGCCACCCGGTTTGCCGTATCCCGTTGTATGGCAGAAATAGCACTTATGGATTTCTTCTTCGGTGAGACCCTTTTTCACCCTTTCTATGCTCTTGAATGAAGTACTCTTTTTTGCATATGTGCTGAAACTTGAATATTCTTTTGGATGGCAATCTTTGCAGGCCTCTGAGCCAAGGTATTTTGGGGTTTTGGTATTATCTTCAACTCTGGCCTTATCAGGAATAAAAAATATGACGATTGTTAATATTGCTATGACAATTGCAAGGAAGTATCTCATTGTGCCCCAGCTTAACGATTTTTTGATCTAAAAACGCCTCATGCAAAGCAGCTGATAGTCACTGTATTTTTCACAAAAACCATGTCAATATTGTCCACCGGCTATTATATAGATATAATAATTATACTTTTTGTAGTAGCAACGCCATTTAGCCTTGTCAAGCGCAGGAATATCCTTTGGACATAAGAAAAAGCCGGTTGATATCATGTTGAATTTAACTTAGGGGTTAATAGTTACCCGTTGTTCTATAAAAAACAAAAAAGATTTGCCTGGGCAGTCAGACTGATATTGCCAATTTCTTTCAAGCAGGTTACAAAGTAGTTTTAAAATAATAATATTATAATTTAAGATGGACGTATTATGAAATTAATTTTAAAACAAACATCAAAACAAGAAGGAGGGGCATAACATTAAGAGAACATAAAAAATAATTCTTGCGTTGGTTTTTCTTTTAACCGCCGCTTTTGGGGTTTCAGTAAATCTTTATAAAATGATAAAAGCGGTGTTTATATCTTGAAGTTTTGTTTGGATTTGTGCCCTTATCGCGGGTGCATAGCTATTTCATCAAGTCTTGTGCGAAATTTTTGTTTCAGCAAAGGACGTGGGAGTATGCTC
>CAZPDU010000050.1:0-3443 GCA_964585405.1 uncultured Thermodesulfobacteriaceae bacterium
CTTACAGAATCTATAACAGGACCGTATATATATATAATTTCTCCCGACAGGGGCTCGGCCGGTTCTGAGGTCTCCATTCAGGGGACAGGCTTCGGCGGAATTGAGGGCCAGGTCATTTTTGAGGATAACCTCGCGGCCCCTATAATCTCATGGACTGATGAGAAGATTGTATGCCGGGTTCCGGAAGGTGCCTCAACGGGGTCTGTTTATGTTGAGACCTTCGGCGGGGCAACAGGCAACGGGCTGCATTTTGAGGTAACGTTCTATCCAGCAATGGGGAGGATCGGCTTTCCTTATATAAACGTCGAGGAAGGCCGAAGTTCCTTTATCTTTCTGTCTAATCCCATGGATTATTCTATTACTGTAGAGGCCTTTGCAGTAGGCTCAAGCGGTGATAATACCTTGAAGTTTGTGACTATTGTTCCCTTCGGGAAGATAGTAATGGATATGAAGGGATTCGGTATTCTAAATGAACCGTTTTCTCTGGATTGCAGCTCAGAGGAATTGTTTGGGGCGGCTATCTTGACCATCAAGGAAGATGTGGGAGAGGTAATGTTTTTGCCTCACTTGATTTTTAGCGGGATACAGTGATATGAGAACGGTCGCTGGTTTTATTATGATTACGGCCATGATATTTTCATGTATGGCATTCGGTTGTGCCATGAATTCTACCGTGGGATCCGTCAGGGATGAAGAGGGTGTCCTGGAAGAAAGGGTCCATCTTTTTTGGAAGGCAAAGACCAGCGGGGACTGGGATGAGGCCAAGACCTTTGTTGACCCTGATCTCAAACAGGAACTGACTCCGTATTTCGAGCGATTAAAGTCAAAACGTTCCAATGCCGAATATAAATCGGTCAATGTAAAAGAGATCTCCATAGAAGGTGAAAACGCCGTTGTGGTGGTTGATGTGGCCGTCAAATTGATACATCCCATGCTGTTATCCCTGCCGGTGCAGCAGAGTCAGATAGAGGAGTACTGGATAAGAAAGAAAGATACATGGTATGTAGTAATGAGAAAGCCGGATGTCTCTGAATTTTTTGAGAGATTCGGCCCGAAAGAAGAGAGGAGGTGAGGTCATTTTTTTCATCAAAAAAAGCTTGATAAAGTGGCGTTACACCAGGTCGGAATCATCTATAGAATATAGAAAAAGGAGAGGTAAAAAGAAAAAAAAGATCCTGGGAATTTTGCTCATGATATGTGTCATATTTTCATTCGGACTGGCGGGGGCTGCCACCGTATCACAGAATGACCTCCCCAAGCATCTGCGGTCCGCTGTGCCAGGTTCATACATGCTCTGGTTTCCAGCGGTACCTGACATGCCGGGTCAGCCTTTTTACTGGAAGAGTTATATCATAATAGCCAACTGGTATGGTGTTGATGTTACTGTTTCGGTTACGGCTACGGCGTATAGTAATTATCCCAACAGCCAGCGTACAACCAAGACATACACCCTTGGCCCATTTCAGAAGATTGTCTGGCAGCTTAATGACTTCGGCTTCAGTAATACCATAGCAGATATCTGGATCACTTCTACGGCCCCTATTTTCGGGGCTACTGTGCTTCTGATGGATTCAGACACATATGAAGTGCTGACTGCCATCCCGCATATCGATATACAGGTGAATTAAAAAACCCGGGGCAATACGGAGGAATATACGTATTGCCCCCTGCCTTACCACAGTTCAGCCCCCTGCCTCTGCCGCCTGCGGCGTGCTAGCTTCTCCATGCCGATGATCGAACTGATCAGGGCGCTGTATCCCAGCACCATTGCCCAGTGAACAATACCCATGGCCCTGGTTTGAAATATGGTATTGAAGACAGGAGCATAGGTGAACAGGGCCTGCAGACCGGTCATAACGGCCATTCCACCCAACAGCCATACATTGGAAAAGATCCCTAATTGCCAGAACGACCGTGTGAGTGAGCGGCAGTTGAAAAGATAGAACATCTCGCCAAAGACAAAGGTGTTGACCGCCATAGTGCGGGCCAGGTCTTCGCTGCCGGAAGATTGCAACTCCATTTCAAAAAGGCCGAACGCCCCTATCAGCAGCAGCAGACTCACCAGCACAATTCTGAAAATCAGGGCGCTGTTCAGGATCGGTTCCCTCGGGTCCCGGGGTTGGCGGACCATGATGCCCGGCTCGTTGGGCTCAAAGGCCAGCGTAAGTCCTAACAGCAGGGCCGTGGTCATATTGATCCACAGGATCTGCAGGGGCAGAATGGGAAGGGACACACCCAGAAAAATGGCCAACATGATTACCAGTGCCTCGCCACCGTTAGTGGGAAGGGTCCAGGTAATGAACTTGGTGAGGTTGTCAAAGACCCCCCTGCCTTCTTCCACTGCCGCCTTTATGGTGGAAAAGTTGTCATCGGTAAGTACCATGTCGGCTGCTTCTTTCGAGACATCGGTGCCGGTTATGCCCATGGCAACCCCGATGTTGGCTTGTTTGAGAGCGGGGGCGTCGTTTACCCCGTCCCCGGTCATGGCCACCACATAATCCCGTTTCTGAAGGGCCTCCACCAGCCGCAGTTTTTGCTCCGGCGACACTCGGGCAAAGACAGCGGTCTTTTCAGCGATGTCCACCAGCTCCTTATCTCCACGTTGTGAGATATCATTCCCTGTGAGCACCTCTCGTGTGTGAACGGAACAGGTTTCGCTACACAGCCCCAACTGTCTGGAAATGGCCGCTGCAGTGCCTGCGTGATCTCCGGTGATCATCTTGACCAGAATGCCTGCCTTCTGGCAGACCCCTATAGCCTCCAGGGCCTCAGGTCTCGGAGGATCTATCATCCCCTGAATACCGAGAAAGGTGAGCCCTTCCTTAAGGTCTTCGTGGTTAATACGTGTGGTCTCAGCCGGGACCTCCTTGCGGGCAAAGGCCAGGACCCTCAGTCCGTCGCCGGCCATGGTTTCCACTCGACCGTGGATCTCCCTTGCATTCGCAGTGTCTATCTGACCAGCGGCATTGAAAAAGGAACTGCATTCTATGCACAGGCTTTCGATAGAACCCTTTACATACACGATTCTGGGTTTCCCCGGCCCAGGATCATGGAGGGTCGCCATATACTGACGGGCGGATTCAAAAGGGATGCTGTCTATACGCGGCAATTCCTGGTGCAGTTTCTCCGGAACGATTCCAGCCTTGGCCGCGCATGTGATGAGTGCCCCCTCGGTAGGGTCTCCTTCTACGGTAAAGGTCTCGCCGGTCTGTTTCAATGCGGAATCATTACACAGGACCCCTGCCTTCAGAATCTCGATCAAGGCCCAGTTGTCAACCGCGTCCGGTCCGCCTTCTGTGGGTTGAATGTCCCCCTTCGGTATATAGCCCACTCCGGAGACAGCATAAGAAAAGCCGCCCGCATGCAGTTCGGTTACGGTCATCTGGTTCTGCGTGAGGGTGCCGGTTTTGTCCGAGCAGATCACGGTGGTGCTTCCCAGGGTC
>CAZPDU010000051.1:0-15233 GCA_964585405.1 uncultured Thermodesulfobacteriaceae bacterium
GGCATCATGTGGAGTTTCGACAGCTCTGTGAAGACCTTGGTCCCCTTCCTACAAAAGATGAATTTATCGCGGATCTGAAACACGTGAATCCGGATATTATTGGTTTTTCAGTAGTGACTAATCAGTGGCAGTATGCTGCTCAACTCGCTAAATGGATTAAAGAAACGCTTAATATCCCGCTGGTATGCGGGGGTATACATGCAACTATTGCGGCTAAAGAAATTCTTGAGACCAGACTGTTTGACTATGTATTCCTGGGTGAATGTGAGAAAGCCTTTCCTGAATTTGTTGAGAAAATGGACAGCAATGAAGACATTGAACACATCCGTAACATGGGGTTTATTTCCCACGGAAAAATAAAAATCAATCCTGTCCGCCCCTTGCCGGACCTTCAGGCCCTGCCTTTTAAAGATTATGAAATCTTCGATTTTCAAAATATCATTGATGCCAAAGACGGATGGGTGGGCGTTATGGCTTCTCGGGGATGTCCCTTTAAATGCACCTATTGTTTTAATCACCTGATGGTAAAAAAATACAGGACCGACCTGCAATGCAGTTTCAAAGACCTGAAATATATCAGACATTTTAAAGTAGAACAGGTCATAGATGAGATTGTATTCCTGCAGAAAAACTACAATAACATCTCCATGTTTATCTTTGACGATGATTTGTTCACATTCAATAGAGATTACGTCGTTGAATTCTGCGAAGCGTATAAAAATGTATCTAATCTGCCCTTTGTCGTAAATGGACATATTGGTTTTTTTGATAGAGACCGCGCATTTCACCTTGCGGATGCCGGATGCAAGATCGTTAAATTCGGTGTTGAAAGCGGCAGTAACAAAATCCGCAGCAAGATCATGAATCGACACATGAGCAATGAGAAGATCATTAAATCCATCAATCTGGTCCACGAGTATAACATGCACAGCTCCGTATTTATCATGATCGGTCTGCCTTATGAACACCGCAATGATGTTATGGACACCATTACTTTTCTAGGTCGGTTAAAACCAGGCCGATTCCGGTGGACGTTCTTTTTCCCCTTTCCAGGAACTGTATCCTACAAAATGAGCATCGATGGTGGTTATGTGAATGTGAACAAGATGAATTCTCTCCTTAATTTCACAGATTCTTCTGCGCTTGATTTTGGAGAAGAACATAACCTGTTTCTTGAAAAGGTCGGTCGTATAATGCCCTGGTTTGTGAATGCATATGCCGATTTTGAGGTTTCGCCGGTGTACCGTGAAAAGGTAAAAGAAATCGTTCAAATGGATCGTTCAGAATGGGAAAAAGTATCTCCATCCCTCCATGACGAGGACAAGAGACTGACATTACAGTTTCAGAGAGAGAATAAAAGGCACTATGCCGTAAAATACAATCCGTTTATGGGAGTGATCTCTGACTATTTCATGAATGAAAATTAAGAAGAGTATAAGCTTTGCCGTATTTTGGAGTTGTAACACATCAGGTTTTGCACACAATGACTTTTGCGTTCTCTGTTACATGGCAAGGATCAGGAAGGGTATGTATTTTCGCTGAAAATCCAATGGATTCAAGTTTTTGCTGGATATCTAGACCGTAGTTTCTAAATGCCAATACCCTATTCTTTCCCCGGAATTTATCGCTATGGAATTCAGGACTGAGATAGTGCTTGATTTGACCGTTCTTTATACAGGCTCTTTCAATGGTTTTTTCGCTATCAAGCAGGGGCACGGTGAATACAAAATAACCTCCTTTCTTTAAAACTCTGTATATCTCTCTAAAGCCCTGTTCATCATTTGGAACATGCTCAAAAACTTCTGTACTGGTTACTAAATCAAATGACTCATCTTCATAAGTCAAATTTTGAACATCCTGACACTGAATGCCCTTTTTGAAGTCACCAGGAGGGATATCATCAAAATATTCTGAATATTTCAGGTTTTGGAATCTTTTCTCAAGATATTTAAATAAAGCACCCCTGGACGACAGTTCATATACACGGGATGTGCAGGGTAGATTCAGTTTCTCAAGGACTTGCCCCAAGGCTCTGTGTATGTACGTTGATTTGCAGCGAAGACACCTTACACCGAAAGGGCCTTTGCAAATTCGAATGACAGGAAATCCACAAAGGTTACATTTTTTCATATCGACTCCATTACCACGAACCAAAAACCAAAATAGGGTGTCGATCGCTTTCGTCAAGTCCCCGGGAGGGGAAGAACCTAAAATTTAGTTCTTTTGTTTTTAAGTTGAAGGCCTCATTTCCGATCAACGCCAATTTTAAAGGGCGCGACAGCTCTTTTCTGAAGACACTTTATACTTCAGGAGACAAAATACCAAGTGTGGTTTATTCAGATAGGGGAAATGCGCTCTTTTGATGGCAGAAACGCGGTTTACAGCCAAAATTTTGCTTAAAAAACGGCTATTGGAGACCAGGCTCATTATTCTGAAGGTATTGGCAATAATGTTGTTCAAAATCATACCGCACAATATGCTGATAACTGTATTCTGCAAATTCAGATAGAGAATGGAATTATTTTGGATAATGAATTTCCAACGCAATTTTGGAATATCCCGGTAAATACAGCCCTTGATCCTGTGTCTGGAATACTGGTATAAGAAACACGGTCATGCCTGCAAAAGCAAAAGGTATTAGCTTTTATTGATTCCATGATAGATACGACAGCCACACGATACAAATTTAAATCGTTTGCAAAAGATGTTCATGTGATGGACGGATGGCAAGAGTTCCTCCGGACCTGCGGTCTTAACAGTTTTGAAAATTTTATCTCTTGTAAAGGAGAAGTGGTGGATCGGAACAGCAGGAGTATTGTTTACAGGATAAAGCTGGGGGATCCGCCTAGCATATTTTATTTAAAGTGCCACAGTAATTATGTGAGACGAAAGGCAAGTTCCTTTTTCAGGCTGGAACCCATGATTTATAACGAACTTGAGAATATGATGCATTATGCAAGGGCAGGTTTTGACGCCCTTGATCCTGTTGCCTGGGGATGGCAAAAGGACAAAGGGGGCGGGAACAGTTTTATGCTGATGGCAGATTTGAGAGATTACAGGCCACTTCAGGCATATCTTGATAATGAATTTTTAATGAAGTCGGCTGAGAAGAGGCGCACCCTATCCAGCGCCCTGTCTTCAGGACTCGCCGCCATGCATGATGCAGGCCTTGCTCATATAGATTTCTTCACGTGGCATGTCTTTCTGAGGCCATTGTTGAACGGCTATAAACTCCAGCCAATTGATTTGGAACGTTCAATAAAAAAAGGAAAGATGTTTTGGTCCTCTTTGATTATCAAAAGGAGTCAGGTGGACGACCTGGCCTCTCTGAACCTCACAGTGCCCTGGCCTCTCGTAAGTTTCAGTGAACGTATGCGTTTCTTCTGTGATTACAGAAAAAAGAGGGGAATGAACGGGTCAGGACACAAGTTTTTGAGGGCAATCCTTAAGAGGTGTAAGCATAGGGGACGCAAAAGGAAATTCATACCCTATGGTGTGGCTGAGAGATTACGTAAATGAAACCGGACTGGTACGCAAGTGATGGAGGCAAGGTCTTTATAGAACCTGAATGGAAAAGGCTGTTTATTGAACAAGGGCTCGATTCCCTCCATGCACTTTCCACCTGCAAGGTTCACAGGTGTATGAGAAAGGTCTCTTCACGGTGCACTGTTCAGCTTGTCGTCAAAGGGTATTCCGGATGTGAAGTCATCCTGTATCTAAAAAAATATTATAAAGACCACAAGGGTGTGTCGGGACCTGAGCAGGCCTTCAAAGAGTTTGATGCATTGAGCCGTTTTCTGGAAAAGGGACTGCCTGCCCCACGGCCTTTAGTTATAGGGGGTGGTCAATATAACGGCAATGAACTGGGCGTCCTTGTCACAGAGGAAATAGCTGGCGGTATCCAGGCGGATCACCTGCTTGGTCGTGTTGACGGCAAGAATGCAGAGGTCATTCCTGTATCCGGCAATAAGCGTCTTGATATCCTGCAAGGCATAGGTCGACTTGCAGGGGAAATGCATATGAAGCAGTGGGTTCACAGAGATATGTATCTATGTCACTTTTTTCCTGTCTTACGATCTGACGGAAGGATCACTGTCTATATTATCGACCTTCAAAGGGCCTTTATGCCGTCAAAATATACGTTTCACAGATGGAGGCTCAAGGACTTGGGCGCTCTGTACTATTCGTCTATGGAATGCGATCTAAACAAGCAAGAGTTAGAGGTACTCTTCAGTTCATACTTCAGCGTCACAGGCATAGTTTTGTGGCAACAAGCATTGTGGAAGGAGTCTGCCAGACTCAAGGCGTTGTGGATTGCGCACCATGATAAGCGTATCAGGATGCGTAACAAGTGAAGGTTATTATAGAGATTGAACACTTTGATCCCAGAAAAGGCGGTGCCGAGGCATATACCGCTCTTCTGTGTGATTACCTGATAAAACAAGGTCACCACATAGAAGTCCTGGCTATAGATTGGCAAAATTGTCCTTCTGAAATCAAGTTTGTCAAAGTGCCTGTTAGAGGTATAACGCGCTGGCAAAGATGGATCTCTTTCGTCGTAAACACCAGGGCTATAATTAAAGAACGGGGGGCAGATCTTGTCCTTGCCGTGAACCGCGGCGGAGGAATGGACCTTTTTCAGCCCCACGGAGGCACGGTTCCAGGGAGCCAGCGGCAAAATATTCTCAGGCAACCCAATTTTCTGACTGCAGGGATTAAGGCTTCATTTTTCCGGTTTAGTCCAAAGGCGATAGTCGCCCGAATGCTGGATCAAATGGCATATAAAACCGCTAGATGTTTTATCGCCCTGAGCCGAATGGTGTTAAGCGATATGGTACAATATTACAATATTTCGGAGGAGAAGATCGCACTTATATATAATGGTATAGATCTTCAACGTTTTCACCCTGACACAAAGAAAAGATGCGGTCTTTCTGTTCGAAGACGACTTGGAATACCCGATGATTTAATTGTATTTTCGCTGGTAGCCCATAACTTTTCTTTAAAAGGGGTAAGAGAGCTCATTATTGCCGCTTCAAATATGGAAAAAAGGGAAAAATGCTGCTGGCTGGTGGCGGGAAGAGGCAGGCCAGGACGGTTTGTTAACCTGGCCAAGAAATTATGTGTAGAATCAAGAATAGTGTTTACAGGGCCGGTCAGCCGGACGGAAGAGATATACGCCGCCTCTGACGTATATGTCCATCCCACATGGTATGATCCGTGTTCATTGGTAGTACTTGAGGCCCTGGCCTCAGGTCTTCCGGTTATTACAACCAAATTCAACGGAGCGGGGGAACTCCTCCAAGAGGGCACATCGGGTTTTGTTATTGAAAGCCCGAGAGAAACAGATGCCCTGAATAACATCATGACAGAATTGACCAACAGAGAACTCAGGGACTACATGTCTGTTGAGGCCAGGAAACTTGCTGAAACTATTCCTTGGGAGAAACACTTTCGCAGGATAGAAGAGGTCATGATCCATACAGCTTCATGAAATTTATTCAGTCAGAAAGGAATAGTGTAGTTAACAGGATTATCAATTTTTGCGCATCCGATGTACGAATTGTTGCGATGTTGCTCAGTTTCACATTTTCGTACTGGATGTTGTATATAGATCCGGCTATCAATTTAGATGGTATCCTTTATATAGGAGCTGCCGATAATCTGCTCAGGGGAGACATACAAGGGGCTTATTCATTATATAGCTGGTTATTTTATCCATGGCTTATTGCCTCGGTCAGCAAATTAACAGGACTGGGGCTTGAATCCTCTGCTCATCTTTTAACGGCTTTTTTTTCCGCTCTTTTAACTTATACATTCATTACGCTCGTCCGCGATTTGGGTGGAGGTAGAACAACAATTCTTATCGCGGCATTCGTTATTATTTTCCAGCCAGAGCTTAATGAGACACGATCCAGTGTGTTGCGTGATCACGGATTTTGGGCCTTCTATCTCTTGGCTATTCTCTATTTTGTCCGTTTTTGTATACACCCATGTTGGCGTTATGCCCTTGCCTGGAATCTGATGATAATAATTGCAACATTGTTTCGAATTGAAGGAGTTGTTTTTCTGATTTTGGTACCGTTTGTTTTCCTGGTTTATCGTGACTGGTATTTCTTGATCAAGATAAAGAGATTTTTTCAGGTTCACTCTCTTAATATTGTTTCCGTCATATTCTTATTCGTAATTGCTTTATGCAAAAAAGAACAGTTTTATATTTATTCTGGAAGATTATTAGAACCATTATCAAGACTTTCCATGTTCTGGGAAGAATTAACGGTTGGTATTAATGAAAAGATAGAAATCGTCCAAACCATGCTACTGAACAGTTTGTCAGATGAGTATGCTTTTACTATTGTTCTTATTATACCTATAATTATCTTTTTTGATAAGATTGTCAAAACAATGACTCCGCTCTATATTGTCATATTCGGTTATTCGATATTTAAGAAAAAAAATTATTTTGTCAAGAAAGGTTTCAGCGTTTTTATTTGGGTGATTATACTCAATATAATAATGCTTTTCGTTTTTATTCTGCCCCAATTTTTTCTACAGAGTCGTTTTGTTTATCCCCTTGTACTAATTTTATTCCTTATGATACCTTTTATATTGACTGATCTGTACAATAAATGGAAGGTATCAAAAACTACGAATTCGAGATATAGGTGGTTATTTTATATTCTTTGTATATTGCTTGTTATTAATTCTCTTGAAGGATTGGTGTCCCTGCCTGGATGTTCAGATTCTCATGTTAAAGATGCTGGTATCTGGTTGAAGAATAACATTTCACCTGATGCCCGCCTTTACACAAATAATGCAAAAATAAAATATTATCGTGGCAATTTTAGAGAAAGGCCATCTGGTTTTCGACAGAATATAACTGAGAAACAGTTGGAAACTATCCCGGTTAATCAGTACGATTATTTTGCGTTGTGGTTAAAAAGTAAGAACTATCCTGATCCCCAAAAGATTTTATCCGTCTTTGGCACAACACCGATTCAGGAGTTCAGAAACAGGGAAAATGATGTGGTTTTAATTTACAAGAGAGGCTTTAATGCTAATAATTCTATGGAATAAGTGGAGAAAGAGTGCGCACAGTGAATTTATTTTTTCCTTTGTTACTTATGCCATCAGTTTCTTTAGTCAGATAGATGTCTAATCGTACAATTTTATATATTTCAAAAGGGGCAAATTCAGCCTCCACGCGATACAGGGCTATGCAATATTCGTCAATGTTTGAATCCGCTGGATGGAAATTTCGGCATATATGTGACAAAAAATCATTCTTAAATAGAATCTCCATACTTAGAGAGGCAAAATGTTCCGATGTGGTTGTAATATTGAGAAGGGCCTATAATCCCCTTTTTTTCTTTTTATTACGTTATTATTCAAAATATTTGGTTTTTGATTTTGACGATGCCATATTTTTGAAGAGCCGTGGACAAGTATCGCGTGGCCGGGAAAGGGGTTTTGTCCGTACGGTTTCTTCCTGTGATCAGGTCTGGGCTGGCAACAGTTATCTTGCTAATAAGGCAGGGTGTTATAACAAAAAAGTGACAATTTTACCTACTGCTGTAGATATTGAAAAATATGATAAGTATGTCGAGAAACCAATAAATTCCTTGGATATCGTCTGGATCGGAAGCACTGCCACCAAAAAACATTTGCTCACTGTTCTACCGGCATTGGAAAAAGCGTCGGAGAGTATTCCGACATTACGTTTGAAAATCATTGCTGATTTCAATCTTGAAACAGATAAACTTGATGTTGTTCCGGTTCGCTGGTCAGAGACATGTGAGGCCAAGGAGTTGGCGTCTGCTCATATAGGAATAGCACCCCTTCCTGACAATTCATATACAAGAGGGAAGTGTGCCTTAAAAGTTATACAGTACATGGCGTCAAGTCTTCCGGTGATTTCTTCCCCGACAGGAGTTAATAAGGAAATTATTGAAAATGGGGTTACTGGTATTTTTGCGGAAGATGAGCAGGAATGGGTCAATGCCATCAAAAAACTTTCTGGTGACAATAAACTCCGGACTTCCATGGGTAATGCTGCAAGGAGGCGTTGTGCTGAGAATTTCACTTTGCAAACTGTCTTTAAGAAAATGTTGACGGTTCTTGAACAAGGGATTGAAAACCGGGAAAACGTGAAATGAAAAACCAACCACCTGGAATTAGACAGCGCTGTCCCATATGTAATCAATCCGGCAAATATTCTTACACTGGTAAAGATCTTTTACATGGTATTCCCGGAGAATTTATTTATGCCGAATGCATGTCTTGCGGTGCTATTTATCAAGCACCCATGCCCAAACCGGATCAAATTGCCTCATTCTATCCAGATCAGTACGATCCATACCGTCCGGGAAAGGCCAAAAAAAGAAATTTTTTGGAAAAGAGTGTTTTACGCACAACCTATGATTATTATCACTTGGATTCCATTCTGCCTGACTGGATAGGAAAACAAGCGGGAATGTTTGCCTACAGGGATTCGATCCCCTTCACTGAAAATGGAAGGCTTTTGGATATAGGTTGTGGGGGGGGCAAGTTCCTTCTGTCAATGCAGCAGTTAGGGTGGCAGGCAGAGGGACTAGAGTTTAATAAGGGTGCTGTCCAAACATGCAGGCAGTCCGGGCTGAAGGTTTTTCATGGAGAATTGTCTGGAGCCTCTTATGTGGATAACAGCTTTGATGTCGTAACGGCCCGTCACGTAATTGAACATATTGCCGATCCATCATCTTTCCTTGCTGAGATTTATCGGGTTTTAAAACCAGGTGGAATTATGGTCCTGAAGACTCCAAATAGCCATGCATTGGGAAGAAAGTGGTTTGGCACCAACTGGTTTCCTAATGATGTCCCTCGGCACCTCATTCTGTATTCCCCTGTAAATCTGCGTTTGTTGGCTGAGAAGCATGGTTTCTGTGAAAAGAATATTCAGACTTTTTCGACCCCCAAGTGTATTTTAAACAGCTGGGATTATCTGAGAGGTAGTCAACAAGGCAGACCGTCCAAGAAGTGCAAATGGCGACGCATTCTGGCCCGGTTTTATGTGGCTGCGGCGAATTTCATTGATCGTGGAGATGAGATTTTTGCCATTTATGAAAAACCGTTAAGATCATAACGTTTTTTTATCTTATCTTCTTTAAAGAGAAGCTGTTTTAAATGCAAATTCCTTCCGAAAAATTTTATATTTCTCTGGATAGTTTGTCTGAAGAAAGACAGATGCTTCATTGCATTCGTTTTTTCCGACTCGTGCCAGGAAAGAGAGTCGTCTGCCAGGCAATCTGGCATGGCCATGAAGTCATAGCAAAACTTTATTACGGGCCTCGCAGTGCAAGGCGAAACTGGAAAAAAGAGGTTGAAGGATTAGAGGCGTTTCAAAAACACGGCATTCGTGCCCCAAGTATTTTGCATTCGGGAACAGCGGAAGACGGTACGATCTTTGTTGTATTGCTGCAATCTGTTTCTGCTGCTCAATCTCTGGAAGAAGTGTGGAGCAGTTGTCTGGATGATACTGATAAAGTGGCATTCTTAACAGATGTTGTTACGATTTTGGCGCAACATCATGATGCCGGTCTTGTACAGGATGACTTACATCTGCAAAATTTTCTGTCTTCTGAGGGAAAGATCTATACTTTGGATGGGGGAAGTGTGCGGATACAGAATCGACCTCTAAAAATGCGGCGTTCCCTTGCCAATCTCGGGCTTTTATTTGCTCAATTATATCCGGAAAATGATCGTTTGATTCAGCCGGTTTTTTCCAGTTACATGAAACAACGTGGCTGGCAGGCCAGTTCCTCAGAAGAAGTTCAGCTCCGCTCATCAGTTTTATTTTTCAGACGCAAGCGTATAAAAAAATATCTTAAAAAGATTTTTCGACAGTGCACTGAATTTGTCTGTGAGCAGAATTTTTGGAGTTACAGTGTATATCGCCGAACCCTTGCCTGTCCTGAGTTGAATAAAATTATTGTTTCCCCGGATACGAGTTTATCTTTCCCAGACACAAAAATGCTGAAAAAGGGGAAATCTTCCACCGTATGGCTTACGTCGGCAGGATCACACAAACTGGTCATAAAGCGATACAATATCAAGGGGATATTCCATGCGCTGAAGAGATCTGTGCGCAGGAGCCGCGCTGCAATTTCCTGGGAAAGCGCCCATATCCTGCAATCACACGGAATTATGACCGCACGACCAATAGCTATGATAGAGAAGCGTTTTGGTTTGCTTCGTCGGCACGCCTGGTTTATCAGTGAATATTTAGAGGGGCGTGATGCAAATCACTTGTTCAGTGATGGAAAACTGTCTTTTGATGAAAAGAGTCCGGAAGTTCACCAAATTGTAAAGCTGTTTGAACAGCTTCGGGATTACAAAATCTCTCATGGAGATATGAAGGCCACCAATATTTTTTTCACAAGCACAGACACTGCCCTTATTGATCTTGATTCCCTAAAGCAATACCACTCTCAATTTTTTTTTAAACGCCTTCACAGACGGGACGTTTCCAGGTTTATAAAGAACTGGGAGAATGTTCCTGCTATCCATGCCTTATTTGTCAGATTAATGGGTAAGGATTGATCCTGTTATCAAATTTTTTCTGAACCATCGGCCCAGGTCTTATACAGTTCCTGATAAAGGGCGCTGTTCTCCATTAATTCCTCATGGGTTCCACGGTCTATTATTCTCCCTTGGTCAATGACTATAACATTATCTGCGTGGATGATGGTCGAAAGCCTGTGCGCAATTACAATAGTTGTCCGGTCTTTCATTACCTCTTCAAGGGCCTTCTGAATCGCCTTTTCAGAGACGCTGTCAAGGGCGCTTGTGGCCTCATCCAATATAAGCAAAGGAGGGTTCCTGAGCACTGCCCTTGCCAGTGCTATCCTCTGGCGCTGCCCTCCGGACAGATTTAGCCCCCTTTCTTCCAATATCGTATTATAGCCCTGAGGAAGTGCGGCAATAAAGTCATGGGCATAGGCGATCTTTGCCGCTTTTTTCACGTCTTCTAGAGTGGTTTTTCCAGACAGGCCCGCTGCAATATTCTCATATATTGTGTCGCTGAACAGGATAACGTCCTGGGTGACTATAGCCATCTGGTGTCTCAGGTCAGCGAGGGAGATCTTGCGGAGATCTATACCGTCCCAGAGAATCGCCCCGGAAGAAGGATTATAAAATCTCGGTATCAGATCAACCAGGGTACTCTTGCCCGCTCCGCTGGGGCCTACAATGGCAAAGATCTTTCCTGCTGATATGGTCATATCTATTTCCCGTAAAACCTGTGTATCTGTCCCAGGATAGGAAAAAGAGACCTTTTTATATCTGATTTCTTTGTGCAATCCATCAAGTCTCTGCCCCTGACTTTCTTCCGTGCCCTGGTCAAGAAAATGGCCTACTCTTTCGAAAATACCAAGGGTCTCTTGAAGCTGTGCGAAAGAACCACCCAGTTTTTTCAGGGGCGCAAAGGCCATGACTATGGCCGTAAGAATGGAAAAGAAGTCTCCAGGAGTCATCTCTCCATCGGCAACAAGGCTGCCTCCATATCCCAAAATTGCGGCAACAGCAAGGCCGGAAAGGGCCTCTACCAGAAACTTAGTCCCTTCTCTCAGGCGGATAACCTTTGACATCTGGCGATAGGTTGTCTGATTTTCTTTTACAAATTGATAGCCCTTGACCTTCTCCATGCCGAATATCTTCACAACCCTGAAGCCTTGAAGGACCTCACTGACACGATGCGTCAAAATGGATAGATATTCTTGGACCTTTTTCCGGCGTATTCGAACGAGTCTGGAAAGAAAACGGGTCCCTAAGGCAATAAAAGGAAGCAGAATAAAGCTCAACATTGCCAAGTCCCACCGCCGGTAAAGGGCTACTCCCAAGAGGACTATTACGGTTGGTATCTGGAGCAGGAATTCCCTCAGGCTTTGAGAGAGGATATTGCTCAGTGCACCTACGTCGTTCATAAGTCTTGATAGCATATCTCCACTAGTTGAACGGGATATAACAGACACAGGCAGACTAATCAGGTGAGAGAAGAAGCGGTTTCTCAGATCACGGACCAGTTTCATGCCGGCGGTACGCATTAAGTAGGATTGCAAAAAGCTACAAGCGCCGCGCAGAATATAGAGAACAATGATTCCAAGGGGCAGCAGATATATATATTTGTAATTCCCCTGAACAAAGATCTTGTCCATGGCGGGTTTTACGAGCCAGGCTATTGCCCCGTTAAGCCCCGAAACTAAAAGACTGAAAAGTGTGGCCAGAATTACGCGGGGCACGTATGGACGTATAAGTCCGATCAGCCTTTGCCAAAGGGTCGGATTAACAAGATCTCTTGCAGGCCGCTGCCTTGAATTTGAGCAGGGTTCCGGCTTATTCGGACTATTATCAGATGTTTTCACAACAGAGGAAGATACATGATACTTCCTATCATGTCATTAGGGTCTGTATATTGTATTGCCAAAGAATGGACCGTCTAATTTATGGTAAACTGACAAGATCATGGATGTGATTTATTACGCTTATTTTATAGGACAATACAATATTACAATGTACAAAACTTGAGGGATTTTGCTTAGTTCAAAAAACAAGGAGTTCCCAGGATCAGGGATTAATATGAACCAATATAATTTGATGAGACAATCCTTTTTCTTTTTCCATGGCAGTGAGAGATGAGCATTGAAATATAAATGTCACCATCTTATTACTAAAACCAAAAAAAGGGGGTGTAAATATGGCACGAAAATCATTTCCAAAAGTAAAAATAGCGGGGGAAAAACGCATTCTTAATGCAAGGAAGGATACCCCGGACATTCGTGACCGCATGTATGAGCCCGCCCTGGTTCAACTGCAGCCTGAAATTGATAACCGCAGTGGATCCGCTGTTCTTGATCAGAGCAAGGAAGGGGCCTGTACCGGTTTCGGTCTGGCGGCCGTAATCAATTTGCTGAATTCCAAGAAAAGAGATCTGCAATTCCAGGCCAGTCCGCGCATGATTTATGAAATGGCTAAAAGGCATGACGAATGGCCGGGGGAGGATTACGCAGGATCCAGCTGCCGGGGAGCGATACGCGGCTGGAAAAACATGGGGGTCTGCAGCGAACAGGATTGGCCTTATTCAGTGGATGATCCTGGGGATTTGACTATAGAGCGGGCCAAGGCAGCCCGGTCGTGTACAGTCGGTGCTTATTATCGCCTGCGGCCTGAAATCAACGACTACCATGCAGCGCTGAATGAAGTCGGTGCCATATACGTTTCAGCCGACGTCCACTCAGGCTGGTTTACGCCAAAGAAAGCTAATAATAAAGATTTATCTGTTATAATACCCTCGAATACTGTTGAAGGCGGCCATGCCTTTGCCATTATTGGCTACAACAATCGAGGATTCATTATTCAGAATTCTTGGAGTCCGAAATGGGGCTCTAATGGCTTCGCCCTCTGGTTATATGAAGACTGGCTGCAAAATATAAATGACGGCTGGGTATTCAGGCTGGCCATTCCGACTCCGAACATCTTCGGGCTCACCTCCCGCTCATTGTCTGCTATCGATGCTGAAACAGGTAAGGCGGTACCGAAAAGGCTGGAGATCGCAGGCCACTTCTTGCATTTTGATGATGGTAAATTAAAAGAACGTGGTGATTACTGGAGCAAGGCTGAAGATATCCTTAAAACAGTGAAACTCATTAAGGAATCCGAACACACGAAGTCATACAGCCATTTGCTCATCTATGCCCATGGAGGCCTGAACAACCCCGCTGCATCGGCAAAACGTGTCGCGGCATTAAAGGACGGGTTCAAGCGCAACGGCATATATCCCTTTCATATCATGTACGACACTGGTCTGGTTGAAGAATTTAAGGATGCAGTGGTCCGCGCCTTCAGCAGCGAGCGTACTAAAGGATTTTTTAGAGACCTGCAGAATAAACTGATTGAACAGAGTGACCTGTTGATAGAAGACTTCGTGCGTAAGCCGGTTACTCCCATCTGGGAAGAGATGAAGAAAGATGCCTGTATGCCATTCCAGCATCAAAAGGAAGGCAAAATAAGCGATGGTTTTTTTGTCATCAAGGCGTTTGCCGAGGCATTACATGACACTCAACTGAAAATTCACCTGGCCGGACACAGTACCGGCGCAGTTCTCCTGGGACACTTGCTGGACGCCCTTGATGCCCTTGATTTACCCGATTTAATCGAGACCTGCAGTCTGATGGCCCCTGCCTGCTCGATTGATTTTTACAAAGAACACTATGAACCAAGACTGAATGGGCAGAATACAGGTACGGCAAAAGTCAGACTGCCTGTGTTGTCTGTATACAACCTCACGGAACGGCTTGAATTAAAGGACAACGTCGTTTCTGTTTACCGTAAATCATTACTATGTCTGGTATCCCGTGCTCTTGAGCGTCAAATCGACAGACCTCTTCTGGGAATGCAGCGATATGCAAAAAAGTTGACCTTGCATCCAGGTATGTCTATCCATTATTCAAACGGCAAAAAGGGCGTTACCACCAGTACCTCGCATGGTGGATTCGATAACGATGTCAAGACAATGAATACGATTATGACTCAGATATTGGGAAGGACGCCGGCAAAACCGTTTACTGAGAGCGAGATGAAGGGATATTGATATATTGGACTGAGCAGAAAGGCACTATGATCCTGGTCTCTTTTTGGGGCGACGTTTTCAACGATAGGTGTTGTATTGCATGGTGATCTTGAAAAAGAGGATAAAATATAATTATTATTTGAATGTCTTAGAGGATAAATAGTTGTGAAAACAATATATTCTTCACTACATATCCTTGTTGTATGTGCTATTTTCTTGATATACATTGGTAATATTTTCAGTGTGATCAAGGGGGCTCAATGAATATTTTTCAGCTATTTGCAGTAGGAAAGGTAAAAAAGGATTCAGAAATTGAGACCATAGAGATTTATGAGGAGTATGCGGATGCCCTTTTGGGTTTGGATCAGTTTTCCCATGTAGTAGTGCTATATTGGTTTCATGAAAACGATATTCCAGAGAAAAGAGGCGTCTTGCGTGTTCATCCCAGACATAATATGAATAACCCTTTAACAGGTATATTTGCCTGTCATTCTCCTTGCAGACCCAATCCCATAGGTCTTTCAGTCTGTAAGATCTTATCCATCAAAGACAATATTATCCATATTGATTCAATTGATGCCTTCAACGATTCACCGGTAATAGACCTTAAATCATATATTACTTCCATGGA
>CAZPDU010000052.1:0-12397 GCA_964585405.1 uncultured Thermodesulfobacteriaceae bacterium
ATAAAAGCCCGCTGATGACACAACGATATGCCCACCTGAGAGACGAGACATTGAAGAAAGCCAGTGACCTGGCGGATGACCTGATTAGCGATGCCTTAAATACCAAAAACAGCGAAAAAGTTGTCAATCTCAAGGAGCAAAACAAATGAGTGAACTTGTGCCGGTGGAAAGGATAGTCGGAAAAATTTACCTTATTCGAAAAATAAAGGTCACACTTGACAGGGACCTGGCAGAACTTTACGAGGTGGAGACGAGGGCGTTAAAACAGACAGTGAAAAGGAATATTAAAAGGTTTCCTTCTGATTTTATGTTTGAACTCAGCAAGAAAGAGTTCGCCGATTGGAGATCACAATTTGTGATGTCCAATGCTGACAAGATGGGTTTAAGGCGTCCCCCTATGGCATTCACTGAACAGGGAATGGCCATGCTCTCAAGTGTTCTCAAAAGCGACAGGGCTATACAGGTCAACATACAGATCATGAGAGCCTTCACCCAACTGAGGCAGATGTTGTCCACTCATGAAGAATTGAGAGAGAAGATTGAAGCCATGGAAAAAAAGTATGACCAGCAATTCACAGTGGTATTTGACGCGATTAAACAGCTCTTGGAGGTAGAAACAAAGCCCAAGAGAAAGATAGGATTTTGAAAATCTTTCCGGGGATGGTGTCGCACTCGAAAAGCCTAATCTGCGCAGAAGCTATTAGTAGAGGTTAGCATGAAAAATTCTAATCTTTTTCCCCTATTAAATCTCACCAATTTTAAAACAATTGCCGAGGACTGGGCTCAGAGATATCCGGCTATTGAAAAAATAACCTTGTATGGCGGCCGGGGCCGATCAACGCTGTTGTGGTGGCAAAAGCTACAATGAACGATGATCCATTCGTATTCAAGCCTTCATCTGGCATTCAGACAGACAGAAAGCCTGAATAGCTTTCTATGTCCCACCGTGAAATGAGGATTCCAGCAAGAACAACCCCTTCATTTCGGAAGTTAGAAACAGCGCATGGTCTTTGATGCCTCGCAGCCAGAAGCGATACACGCAATAAGTTTTATAGCCCCTCCGATTTAAAAATAGGACCTGAAGTGTTCCACTATACCTCCGAAAATAACAAATCTTCATTATTATACAGACTCTGTATAATACCCAAATAAGCATGAAAAAGCAGACTTCTGGGCTGTATTTGAGAAAAGCACGCCTTCAAAAAAGCGCATGCTATTTGTGATTTTATCAATCCTATCCTCCTAATATTTAATCAAAAACTGCCGTTTTCTTGATTTTATTGCTGAACTCCTGTATGGATTTTGTGTTTTACAGTGTTATTAAAAAAGTAGAGTCTGGTTAATATATAAAGTTCGCTGAGAAGATAATCCACCTGACACTCTATCTTAATTCTTGACATACGTAACCCATGCGGTTACAATCAATTCATGATTAAATCGTTCAAGCATAAAGGCATCGAAGAATTTTTTTATACCGGAAATAAGAAAGGTATCAGACCTGAACATTCAGGAAGGCTTGAAATAATTCTTGACCGGCTTAACGCTGCAAATGAAGTGAAAGACATGAATTATCCTGGTTCAAATCTTCATAAATTAACAGGAGATAAAAAAGGTCAATATGCAGTAAAAGTATCAGGTAACTGGAGAATATTTTTTGAATTCTTCGACGGGGATGCCTATATTGTTGATTATGATGATTATCATTAATGAGGTGATATTATGAATAAAATGAAACGTAAACCAACACATCCCGGGAAAATTATCCAAGAAGATTATTTAAAACCATTGTCCATAACAGTTACAGAAATGGCCTCAACGCTTGGAGTGTCTAGAAAAACGTTATCAAAAATCATAAATGAAAGAGGTGCTATAACCCCGGATATGGCCCTTCGCTTGGGGAGAGCATTTGATACTACACCTGAATTATGGATGAATTTACAGAAGAGTTATGATTTATGGCAAGCCGAGAATATGTCAAAGGATTGGCAAAAAGTTAAGACCCTTACTTCGCAACAACTCCATGCAAATATATAAGAAACAGCGAACAACCCAATGAACCAGATCGGGCTATAAAACCGCCCGTCTGGTTATTGGGGGCTTCTGCAACAAAAAACCAATACTGAAACGGTGCATAATGACTGAAAGAATAGTGATGAATTGGCAAGTATTGAGACGACTTCCAAACAATAAAATCATACGAAGTATGGGCATATGGATTGTGATTGTGCCCGTTTCAGCAAAAATTTTATCCAATGATTGGATTTCTGAGTGGAATTTGTCATTGCCTTTCACGTGGTATTTGTTTTTTTTCTCGGCACTTTCATTTTCTGTTGGAAATATCCTATTTCTTTTTAGATGTCCGTTGATTGTGAAAGAAAATGATTCGTTAGAAGACTTTAATAGAGAGGGAAAGGTAAGAAAGCATCTTGAACTTTATGCTTCAAACATTTCATTTGATTTACAATCTACATCGTCTCAGGTGGCACCAGACTCACCAATCGCTTTGCGGGATGCATTCTGGCCAATATATTTCGAAGCAATCAATCAAAGAAAAATTTCTAGGTTAATATGTAGCTGTTTTTATTTTATAGGAACTGCACTAGCTATTTATGTAATAGGGGAAAATGTCGTTTGGGTAGTAAAAACAATTGTATTTACCCATTGAGTCGTAGAATCGGGTAGCCGGGGGTTTTTCTCCCCCAGCCCCTGCCCACACCAATTAGCAAGCTGGTCCGCACTAGCTTTTTCACCAAAATTACCTGAAAAATGTCAGTGAGATATCTATATATCTTTTTGCAGATCTTCTCTTTTTTATATACGTTTTGGTTTTTGGAAAGAGTCTACGACAAGTGTCGAAAAATTTAACAGTAAATAATCGTGTCTCGCTAACTAACTGATTCGCTTAAGATAAATTTTAAACCTCTTTCTCTATTTTCTGCCCTAAACCGGGCTAATAACGGCCAATTTTGAAAAAATTGTAAAGAATTCCGACACCATTTTGGGCTGATTTTTTCTGTGAAAATCATGTCTTTTTTCTGAATAGTGAATATTTATCTAATAATTATTGAGACTTAAGTGCGTTATGAAATGAGGGAGGGTTGATTTGTTGATTCAAAAAGGTGTCGGGAAATTTTACAGTGGTAGGGATACTGTGCAAGGCGTATTTTAAAAATTGGTGGAAATTCAGTGTGTTAGAGATATGGCACGTTTGTTGCAGCTATTTTCGAAAGATTCAAGTGGGGGGTGTACCTAGGAGTTAATATTTCAAGGGAAGAAGGAACTATAAAATCCTTTAGACGAGGTGACAGAATGAAAAAAGGAATTCAAACAGGATTACTTGCAGTCGCATTGGTACTTGCCGGAGCTACTTTGGCCTTTGCGTTACCTATATATTCAGAGAGTTTTGAAGCCGATGAGCAAATACAAGGATTTAACACGGTTGGCGCTGGCGGAACTGTTGGTAACAGCATGATAGTCACAGGAGGTGAGGTAGACTGGATTGGAACGTATTGGCAAGCATCTGATGGCACACACAGTCTTGATATGAGTGGTTCGCAATTAGGGACTATTGCGGAAGTGAATTTAAATACCATTATCGGGAATCTATATGAAGTATCTTTTGATATGGCTGGGAATCCCGTTGGACCGCCAGAATTAAAAAATATGTATGCATCTATCAATCCGCCGCTTGAGGTTTATGCTTTCTCATTCGACACCAGTTCCACAAATGTATCTGATATGGGCTGGATTTCAAATTCATTTCAGTTTACGGCAGAATCTATGATAACAACGCTCCTGTTTGGAGATCTAAGTATAAATTTGAATAACCCACTTAATAACTTTTATGGTGCCGCTTTGGATAATATTGTTGTTGATGATCTTGGTATCGCTCCTGCTCCAGTCCCTGAACCCGCTACTTTACTTCTTATGGCTACTGGCTTAATTGGTCTTGTAGGCTTCAGGAAGAAATTCAAGAAATAACTATCTAAAAATATATCGAGATACTACAGGCAGGGTCAGAAATGGCTCTGCCTTTTTTTCGGAAAAGAGGCCATGTTGAATTTATAGCTGAACACCAAGGGGCAGCAAGGAACTATAGGAGAGGTTAGCCATTAACTGACCTGGCCAAGCGAATCCACACCATATTTTTACTAAATTTTCCTGAAAATTGTCAGGAGCGAAACTAGATATATTCTTAGCAAACTTCTCTTTTTTATATACAATTCCGTTTTCTGACAGTTCTCACCCTTCCCAGCTTTTCCCTTTCCATCTTCTCACACTAAGAGAACCCCGCCCATCATGACCGATTTTCCGTGACATCCATCATCAGGGCTTGCCTCTCATCATGGTAGTGATAGCAGCTCACCGGATTTACCACAAGAAGGGGCTCTCTTCTTCTACTTCTTGTCTGATATCTGGATTTTCGGTCCGGCCGCATCGTAGGTGGATATAGTTTATTCAATCACGGTTACCGCTGCTTTTTCAATCCGGGGCCAGGGACTATGTTTGTCCTTTTGTGATTGGAGTAGGTACACTGAACACACCCATGATTAATCTCCCATATCTAATTCCTTATAAAAATGCCAAAGATATTGACACGAGCTTCTTTGTCATTAATTCATTCTGATAGAAAAATTGCTTTTTATAATCTGAAACAAAGTGGCAATTTAAATAATCCACTTTATTTTTTAGCACTTTGGTAATATTCAATCAAAGGATTTTCTGAACGTTTGAGGAAAAAGAACTCAAGATAAAAAATGGCGTTTTTACCGTGAAATTAGTGTTGAAGGTTGGAAATAGGGTTGGAAATTAATTTTTATGTAAAAAAATAGGGACTTAGATTTTAGCCTAAGTCCCTGTTTATATTCATGGCGTCCCCGACCGGATTTGAACCGGTGCTGCCGGCGTGAAAGGCCGGTGTCCTTGACCTGACTAGACGACGGGGACTCTGGTAGGCCGTGCTGGATTCGAACCAGCGACTCTCTGCTTAAAAGGCAGATACTCTGCCAACTGAGTTAACGGCCCTTTTTGAAAATTGACCGATCAAATCAGACAAGAGATATCGATATCACGCGTACTATACCTTGTCAAGAAAACATAAATTAATAAACAAAGTCTCATTCACTTGACGCCCCTTATCAACGGGACTAAAAATGGCAACTATGACTAAAATAAACACTTATGATCCCCCGCCTCTGACTATAGGTGATGTAACCGTACCCATTCCTATTATTCAGGGGGGTATGGGAGTTGGTGTATCTATGGCAGGACTGGCCTCCGCGGCCGCCAGGGCCGGAGGTATAGGCATTATAGCATCGGTTCTTATTGGCATGGATGAAAAGGACTTTCACAAAGATCCTCTAGCCGCAAACTACCGAGCCCTTGAAAAACAAATACGTCTAGCCAAGCAAGCAGCTCCTAATGGCGTAATTGGGGTCAACATCATGGTTGCCCTCAGTGACTATAAAGAGACAGTCCGCATTGCAGCTAAGGCAGGAGCGGATCTTATCATAAGCGGAGCAGGTCTTCCACTGGGGCTCCCGGGTCTTATACCGCAAGGCTGCAACACAAAGCTTGTCCCAATTGTTTCTTCAGGTCGAGCGGCCGAAATTCTCTGCCGCAGGTGGAATCTGCATTTTTCTCGTCTGCCTGATGCCATTGTCGTTGAAGGCCCCAAGGCAGGAGGGCACCTCGGATTTAAGGCAGAAGATATTGACTCCCCTGAAAACTATATTGAAAACCTCGTACCCCAAGTCATTGATGCAGTAAAACCCTTTGAACAGAAAAGCGGACAGGCTATACCTGTAATTGCAGCCGGCGGTATATATACAGGTGAGGATATCTACAAATTTATCCAGATGGGGGCCGCAGGGGTGCAAATGGGAACGCGTTTTGTGGCCACCCATGAATGTGATGCCTCCGATAAGTTTAAGCAGGCCTATATCAAGGCAAAAAAAGAAGATGTCACTATAATAAAAAGTCCGGTAGGCATGCCCGGAAGGGCCCTGAAGGGCAGTTTTATTGAAAAGGCTGAGGCTGGGAGAAAGAAACCTCGTAAATGCCTGTGCAAATGCATCAAAACTTGCCATTACCCCGATACACCATATTGCATCGGTATGGCCCTTATAAACGCCCAGAAAGGAAATATCGACTCCGGCTTTGTCTTCTGCGGCTCAAACGTATGGCGGGTAAACAAGATAGTATCAGTCCAGGAACTCATGGATGAACTGGTGCAGGGCCATATAGATACCGCCAGGAAGGCCGAAGGTTCTAAATTATATCAATCCAGCCGTAAATATCCTCGTTCTCCCCATACTGTAAACCGGTGATTTCATCAAACAGCCTCTGGGCCAGATTTCCCGTCTTTCCCCCGTTAATAGGATAATTTTCACTTTTATAATATAAGGCCCCTACGGGTGAAATGACTGCGGCTGTGCCACTTCCAAAACATTCATTGAGGACATTGTCCTTTGCCTTATCGAGAACCTCGTCAATGGCAATCGGTCTCTCTTCGACCTTAAGGCCCCAGTCTCGAGCAAGGCAAAGCACCGAGTCCCTGGTAATGCCGGGCAATATGCTCCCGTTTAGCTCAGGTGTAACCAAGACATCTTCCAGAAGGAAGAATATATTCATCGTCCCCACTTCCTCTATGTAACGTCGCTTTGCCGCATCGAGCCATAGTACCTGGGTAAAACCAAGTTCTTTAGCCTTCTCAGAGGCCATAAGACTTGCAGCATAATTTCCAGCGGTCTTGGCCTCTCCTACTCCCCCAGATACTGCCCTCACATACTGGTCCGTCACAAAGATCTTTACAGGGCTGAAACCCTCGGCATAGTAAGCCCCTACCGGACTCAATATTACTGCTAATAAATATTCTCTGGCAGGGCGAACCCCTAAAAAGGCCTCAGTAGCGATCATGAACGGCCGAACATAAAGAGATGTCCCAGTAGCTTCAGGCACCCAGCGTCGCTCAATACGGACAAGGGCCTTTATGGCCTCAAGGAGTTCATCCTTATCCACTTGAGGCATACACATACGCCATGCAGAATGATTAAGGCGATCCATGTTGTCCCCTGCCCTGAATAGCCTGATCTGGTCATCCTTCCCGTGATAGGCCTTGAGTCCCTCAAATATGGCCTGGCCATAATGTAGACACGCTGCGGCGGGATCAAGAAAAAAGCTGTCATAGGGTACTATCCTTGCGTTATACCAGCCGGTTTCTGCCCTATAATCCATTAAAAACATGTGGTCTGAACGATGTTTACCGAAACTCAGGTTGGAAGAAGGGGGAAGATCTTTTCGTTCTGATTCGGGCAAAAGCTCTATTTCAATATGCATGATGGAATTCATCCTTTCCAGAGAAGTAAGTGTTTCACTTTAGTCATGGACCGACACTAATTCAATAGTTTGATTACGCTGAAAAATTCGATTAGATGATTGCTTCAATTTTGAAGTCTCTACGACGTAATGTGATTATCCGGCATTACCGGAAAATTTACGCGTTGCATTTTCGATATTTTGAGTGAAATCATTTTTCAAATCCTTTGTCGCACAATCATTATCTGGTCCTTTATAGAGTAGGATCATTCTATTTCAAAAACTGTTTATTTAACCAGGAGCGTACATAAATGGTCCTGAAGGCATCGGCTGGACCTATGGTATGTGGAAAATAGGGAAGCCATAAAGGCGAAATGCCCGTACCAGTGACATTCCCTGAGACAGGGTCGGCATTTATAGACTTCGGCTGCAGATTATCAAAACGCACTACACCACCTGAATCGACATAAGTCAAAGAAAGATCCAGAATTGGACGAACAACGGCAAGACGTCCATAGGCATTCTCCGCCAATTCCACGGCTCCCCAACGTCGCTCAGCAAAAATCTCAAACCATAGACCCTGCCGGTAATCGCCGGTTATCTTGTCGCGCATCCTGGGTATAACCCAGTCTTCATAAGGCAAATCAACATAGGTCTTTACAGTGGCCTCTACCTCACTGCTGCCCTGGATCGCCAAGTAACTCCAGTCATCATAATCAGGAAAATCCTGTCTGATCACAGACCTGCCCCGATCCTGTACAGCCCAGACCGCGTGGCAAACAGCACAGTCAAAAAGGTCTGCATCTTCCGGTCTGTGACCAATGCGTTTTCGGTCCATGAGCGGGCCCGAATGAGATCCTTTATTATCTCCCAGGTGGCAGTCCGTACAGGTCGCATTTCGGTCCTTTCCATTGCAGGGTCCTGTATAATGACAGTCAGTACAGCTCATACCAGCCATCCTGTGTACATCAGGGGCCATATCATGCCACTCCAGACCATAGGGCCTTTGAATATGCTTACCATCAACCAAGGGTACACGAAAATCATCTTCATAGTCCATCTCGAACCGTCCATAATAATCCCAGCCAACGAAATTTCCATAGTGGCAGGACAGGCAACGAACATCAGGGACTTTCTTAAGGAACCTGTGACTCCAAGGCCCTTCGGCCTTGATTTTCAGATGACATGCGGCACATCCGGTATTGCGAGTAGTGCCGGTGTAATCATCTCCCTGGTAATAAACATGGCAACGAAGGCACCTCCTTCTTAGCATATCCGAAACAAGTGACTTTTCTGTACAAGGAGGCTCCTCTATAGGCAATTCCAGCAAGGTCGGCACCTGTTCATCAGGGAAAAATCCAGACCAAACCGCTCCTATCATGCCTGACAAGGTAAAATGACTTGAGGACTCGGCAGCGGTCACTTCCCGAACATGACACCTTCCACATGTGCCTGCCATAAGGGCCGGGTGAGATGGCATGGGAACCAAGCCATCGTGGGCCTGAGTACGGGAATAACCTTCAGGGTTACCCTGATGACAGACAACGCAGCCGAGATCATGGGCGGCATCCAACTCCACATTGTGACATCGTCTACAGCCCGACTTGCCAAGAGATGAATCCATAAAAGGAGGCTGGCATGCGGAAAGCAGGCATATTAAAAATACATTAATACATATATAAATCATTTAATTTAGGTGCTGCCGTATTAAATATCTGATATTAATACCTTGATTGTGTCTGATGTTACACTTTTTTTGCGACAAATACATATTAAACATACTCGGTCGACTGATGAAATGACGGAAAAAACCATGCCTTTAAACAAACGCGACTTAAAAGCCGCTCTCACCTATCTGGATGGGTTCCAATTTCATGGTTTTCGTCTGGGCCTTGAACGAATGACCCGCATATTGAGAGCGTTTGGCAATCCAGAAAAAAACTATCCGTGTCTTCATGTAGCAGGGACCAATGGAAAAGGCTCCGTAAGCGCTATTATTGCAAGTATTTTACATGCGTCGGAATATAAGACAGGTCTCTATACCTCGCCACATCTATCATCCCTCAGAGAGAGATTCAAGATAGGGAATACCTTGATTTCAGAAGAGGAGCTGAAAGAGCAGATCTGGAAGATTAGGAATTTTTTAGAAAAAGGTTATGATCTCAGCTATTTCGAGTTTACTACTGCAATAGCAATGGTCTGGTTTGCGGAGCAGGATATTGAGCTGGCAGTTTTTGAGACCGGTCTTGGTGGCAGGTTGGATGCCACTAACATAATTAATCCACTGGTTTCTATTATTACAAATATCTCCCTGGAGCACCAGGCCTTTCTGGGTAACAGTATTTCTGAAATCGCCAGGGAAAAGGCGGGCATAATCAAGGAGGGCGTACCGGTAATCACCGGGGTCAGAGAACAGCCTGCTCTATCTGTAATATTGGAAAGATGTCTTGAGCTGAACGCCCCGCTGTGGGAGCTTGGCCGTGACTTCGATGTAAAAGGTCATGGAAACTCAAAAATAGATTATGAAGGGAAATTTCTAAAAATCAACGAATTGGATCTGGGCCTGAGAGGAAACCACCAGGCAACAAATGCCGGCCTTTCCATAGCGGCCTGCGAAAGGTTAATAGAGCAAGGATTCAGAATTACTGATATAGCAGTCAGACATGGATGCCGAAGCGTCTATTGGCCCGGGCGCGGAGAACTGTTGAGGGGCAGTTGCAGAGTGCTGCTTGACGGAGCACATAACTTAGGTGGCCTGCGAGTACTCAAAGACCTTCTTGTCCAGTTAAACAAGGCATCAATAGATAAAGGCAGTTGCTTCCATAGTCTCCTGTGGGCCTGTTCGAATGAGGGCGGAGATAAAGACTTTGTGGCCATGCTCAAGTATATAGCATATCTGTTTAGGCAAATTGTCATCACAGAGCCCCCTGGCCCCAGAGTGCCGGTCACGATAGAAAGCTGGAGTGCCAATGACATCACTAAAGATGCGACTATGGAAAAAGATTGGCAGAAGGCCTTGAATAAAACCCTTTCAAACTGCGGCGAGAGCGACATGCTCTGCGTGGCAGGCTCACTTTATCTCGTGGGAGCGGTGAGAGAAGAATTGATGAAAAGAGGATTTGTCTGCATGTGATTCAACCCCAGCCAGGTCTGTCGCCTAACCCCTTTCACATTTGTGCAGGCCCGTCTCAAGGCATAACCCTGGCCGATCAGGTACACCTTTTCTTCAGCCCTGGTTATAGCGGTATAGAACCATTTGTTATTGAGCATTATAAAGTGTGAATTGGTGAGCGGAATGACCACAATACGATACTGACTTCCCTGCGCCTTGTGGACTGTGAGTGCATAGGCCAGTTCTATGATATCCCCCAGATGATCAAAATAGTATGATACAACGACCCTCTCCGGATATACGACATAAAACTGCTCGGTCTCAGGATCAATCTTTGAGATAAGACCAATGTGCCCGTTGAAGACCCTTCTAAAGCCTTCAGATTTGAAATTTTTCTCCTGTTCTATAAATTTGGCCCAGGGCATTACCTGCATATCCCTGTTTTGCAGATGAACCACCTTGTCACCTTCTCGTATTGTTATACCGGACTTTGTTACCCCGCCGCTTCCATGATTGAGGATCTCCTGAAGGTTTGTATTTAATATCTCTGTACCCAGTTGACCTATTCTCATCGGGGTCAATACCTGAAAATCCCATACGGGGTGATTGAGACGTCCCCTATATTCCTTGGCAAGCCCGAGTATGCGATCCAGGATAGCCTTGTTGTTTTCCTCTCTCAGGAGTTTTAATTCTCTTTCTGTCAGGTCTTTTTTGAGTACATAGATATTATGGGGTTCTACCTTTTCAAAGGCAAAATCGCTCCACCCTGGCGCATCAACTTCTTCAGGCATCTTTCCCTGACGGATGTCGTTGGCAAAAAGGGTAAGCACACTTCCCTCACTCTGCCTGTAGATCCGGATAAGATGTACTGCAGATACAAGCCCCGCAGCCAATATGTCTCCAAATACATTGCCTGCTCCTATTGGAGGAAGTTGTGCCGGGTCCCCTACCATCAGCAACAGGGTTGCCGGCTTCAGTGCCTTGGCTAGACGATAGAAAAGGGGCAGGCTTACCATGGATGCCTCGTCCACAATCACCACCCTGTAAGGCAATGGATTTTCAGGCCCATGCTCAAATCGGCCTTCGCCTTTGTACTTGAGCAGGCTGTGAATGGTCATGGCATTGTATCCAGTGGTCTTTCCAAGCCGAGCTGAAGCCATGCCGGTAAAGGCGCAACATACTATATCATCCCGGTCGGCATAGTGCCTTGAGAGAAGGTCCAATATGACCCGGCATACTGTAGTCTTTCCAGTGCCGGCATAACCTGCGAGGCCAAAGACCATTACGGGCTCTGTGGCCACCCTTAATACTATCTCTCTCTGCTCACTGGCAAATTCAATACAAGCGGCACTTTCGTATTGATCAAGGAACTCCTTTACCACATCAGCAGAAATAGTCGGCCTTTCGCAGACTTTTGACCTTGCGGCAAAAAAGTCTCTGAGCCAGTCTTCCATATAGCGATAGGCTGAAAGGCCTATTTCCCCCTTGGCATCCCGAACTACGGTGCCATCAAGGACCATGGGTTGCAACACGCCCCTTATAAGTGATTCATCAGGGACTTTCCCATCCGTTGAAAGCACCTCTTTTACTCCAAGGATAAAGGTCTTTTCAGAAAGATAAGAATGCCCTTCGGTCTCTGCGGTCTCGACAAGTACATGAGTAACAGCCGCCCGGACCCTTTCAGCCGACTCGGGCATGATTCCCAGCCCAAGGGCTATTCTATCGGCTGTCTTAAAACCTATGCCCCGGACTTCAGTCAAGCTGTAAGGATCGCTCTTTAAGGTCTCAAGTGCATGATCTCCAAAGTGATTGTATATCCTTATCAAGAGATTGGGCGTTATCTTTCCGCCGTGCCCAGTCAGATAATCTGAAAGTGCCTTTAAATTTCTATGTTTGTGCCAGCTTCGTTTAATAAGGGCAAGACGCTTCTGCTTTATCCCCTTGACCTCGAGAAGTTCCTCCGGCTGA
>CAZPDU010000053.1:0-1903 GCA_964585405.1 uncultured Thermodesulfobacteriaceae bacterium
CATGCTCGATCAATTAATTTTGGGGGACTCGAAGTCCAGAGAGGGGATATACAACCAAGACCTTTTTCATTTACTACAGAAAAAATTGCCTTGCGGCAAGTACCCTGTTATCTGACCTACACAAATGAAAAAACACATAAGATAATCAGAGGAGGATTAGACAGGTCTCCACTTTTTACCGGTGTCATTGAAGGTGTAGGCGCCAGGTATTGCCCGTCAATTGAGGACAAGGTCTTCCGTTTTCCTGAAAAGCCAAGGCATCAGATATTTCTTGAGCCTGAGGGTCTTGATACCGTGGAGATCTACCCCAACGGTATTCCAACAAGCCTGCCTATAGATGTGCAACTTGCAATGGTCAGGAGTATAGAAGGCCTTGAAAATGCAGAGATACTTCGACCCGGTTATGCCATAGAGTACGACTATGCAGACCCGGTGCAGCTCAAGCCCTCTCTAGAAACGCATCTGGTTAAGGGCCTCTTCTTCGCAGGGCAGATAAATGGAACATCCGGTTATGAAGAAGCAGCAGCCCAGGGCCTCATGGCAGGCATAAATGCCGCCAGGCAGGTACGCCAAGAGGATCCTTTAGTTATCGACCGATCTCAGGCTTACATAGGGGTACTGATAGATGACCTCGTGACAAAAGGTACAAAAGAGCCCTACAGAATGTTCACCTCTAGGGCGGAATATCGGCTGTTACTGAGAGAAGATAACGCTGATCTCAGGCTTATGCCGCTTGGAAGGCGTGCCGGCCTTTTGAGTGATAGGGCCTGGAGACTGTTTGAAAGGAAGCAACAAGAAATTTCGCGCGGCCTTGAAATGATCAGGAGAATAAAACTCACTCCAGGAGCAGACTCAAATAGTTGGCTTCAACAGCTTGGCTCAAAACCCATCAGGCAACAGGTAAGTATTGAAGATTTACTTCGCCGCCCTGAGATTGATTTCAAGGCAGTGGCCGAAAGATATACCGAACTGAAGGACCTTTCTCCTGAAGTGGCATGTCAGGTGGAAATCAAAACTAAGTATTCAGGCTACGTTACTCGTCAGGAGGCCGAAGTGGCCAAATTCCAAAAATGGGAGTCTATTCGGCTTCCATATGATTTGGACTATAAAGACATCCCTGGGCTGTCAAATGAGATAAAGGAAAAGTTGAGCACTCAGAAGCCCGATTCGCTTGGGAGGGCCTCAAGGATCTCAGGAATTACACCTGCTGCCATAATCGCAGTTCAAATCTATCTTAAAAAAAAGGGGTTGATTTGATCTCCGAGTACTTCTCTCTCCATACTTTTTTCAGTGCATGCGTAGTATTGGAAAACTCAACCTGAAAGAGGCCCCTTGTTCTACTTCCTCCAGTTCGATGCTGCCACCCATCTGACATGTCAGGTCTCTGGCAAGAAACAGGCCCATTCCCAATCCTTCTCCTTTTGTGCTCGTAAATGGCTCAAAGAGTTTGTCACGCATATTTATGGGAACACCTGTGCCGTTGTCCTTTATTCTTATAGTCACATGTTCATTGCCCTTTATCGCGCTTATAGAAAGAACTGAGGCAGCAACATCTGAGGAAAGTGCATTCTGCCCAAGCAAAAATAGCAAATTTTGTAACAGATCCGGATCTGTCTCAAGGTTAATTTCATCCGGGCAATCGATAACTATATCACATGAATGAACTAGAGAATCCAATTTTTTCTTTATCTTATCAAATAGTTGACATAGTTTGACGTTTTTGGAATACGGCTCTCTTTCCCTATAGAAATTCAATATTCCATTTATTTGCCCGGCCAACTCTCTGGCCTCATTATAAATGGCATCTGCTTGTTTCTTTAGTGCTATATCCGTATTCAGATGTCTTGCAAGCATCTGAGCCTGTCCGGCCAATATGGCAAGGGGGGTCTTTATCTGATGAGCT
>CAZPDU010000054.1:0-11612 GCA_964585405.1 uncultured Thermodesulfobacteriaceae bacterium
ACCCTGGTCACTTACGGCAGGGGACAGGGGGTGATAGCAACCACCGGAATGAGGACGGAGCTTGGACGTATCGCCGCCATGCTGCAGGATCAGGATGAAGGTCGGACCCCGCTTCAGAAAAGGCTGACCTCTTTCGGGCAGAAGCTTGCTTACGCGGTCCTGGTCATTTGTGTCATTGTTTTTCTGTCAGGCCTACTTCGGGGAGAGCCTCCGCTGCTGATGCTGCTCACGGCTATCGCCTTGGCCGTGGCAGCCATTCCGGAAGCACTACCCGCTGTCATCACGATCTCATTGGCCCTGGGGGCCAAGAAGCTGGTAAGGCAACAGGCATTGATTCGAAAACTGCCAGCAGTGGAGACCCTGGGGTCGGTTACCTATATCTGCTCTGACAAGACAGGGACACTGACGCTGAACCGCATGACCGTGGAAAAAGTCTATGCAGGTGGCCGGCTGCAACCGTCCGACGAACTCACGCCATCAGGCCGCGAGAAAGACGCGGGCGATCTTCTGTCCTGCAGAACCCCCTGTAATTTGCTGCTCAATGCCCTTGCCCTCTGCAATGACGCCCGTTTGGATTCATCAGGAGCCCTTATCGGCGATCCCACGGAAACGGCCCTGTTCGACCTGGCCCTGAAAAAAGGCCTTCTTAGCGAGTGCATTAACCAAAAATTCCCCAGACTGGCCGAAATCCCTTTTGACTCCGACCGAAAACTCATGACCACCTTCCATCCCTGGGAAGACGACCAGATCGTTTCTTTCACCAAGGGGGCGGTGGAGGAAATCGCATCCCGGTCGGAAAAGCTCCTCATGCCTCAAGGTCAGGAAGCGATCGATAGTTTGAAAATCATGGAAATCGCCGAACGGATTGCAGGTGAAGGCCTGAGAACTTTAGGGTTTGGCATGAGGGTATGGGACGCGCTTCCCGATCCGCTGACATCGGAAAAAACAGAAACGGGCATGATCCTGCTCGGGATCGTTGGAATGATGGACCCACCCCGTCCTGAGGCGTCAGAGTCGGTGGGCATGTGTCGTTCCGCTGGTATTCGGCCGGTGATGATTACAGGGGATCACCCCTTGACGGCCGAGGTGATCGCCAGACGGGTAGGCATAATCCGCGGACCGGGACACGTCGTCATGACCGGCCGGGAACTCGCACAGCTTCCGCTGGAGGAATTCGAAGACAGAGTGGAAAAGATAAGGGTCTACGCAAGGGTCGCCCCGGAACAGAAACTAAAGATTGTAAAGGCATTGCAGGATAAGGGACATTTTGTGGCCATGACTGGAGACGGGGTCAACGATGCCCCGTCCCTGAAACGGGCGGACATCGGGGTAGCCATGGGTATTACCGGCACGGATGTTGCCAAAGAGGCCTCCCATATGATACTGCTGGACGATAATTTTGCCACCATTGTCAAGGCCGTCCGGGAAGGCCGCCGTATTTTCGACAACATCCGCAAATTCATAAAATATACCATGACCAGCAATTCAGGCGAAATCTGGACCATTTTTCTGGCGCCTTTCGTCGGTCTGCCGATTCCCCTGCTGCCGATCCACATACTATGGATCAACCTGGTCACTGACGGTGTCCCCGGCCTGGCCCTGGCCGCCGAACCAGGCGAAAAAGACATCATGAGCCGCCCACCCAGACACCCGAAGGAAAGCATCTTCGCCAAAGGCCTCGGCATACACATCATATGGGTCGGACTACTAATGGGCGCCGTTTCCATCATGACCCAGGCATGGTTCATCGACAGCAGCCAGACCCAATGGCAGACCATGGTCTTCACTGTCCTCTGCCTTAGCCAGATGGGACATGTCCTGGCCGTCCGATCTGAGCAGGAATCCTTTTTCAAACAGGGTGCCCTATCCAACAAACCGCTTCTCGGGGCCGTGGTGCTGACCTTTGTTCTTCAGATGGCCACTATCTATGTGCCGTTTCTGAACCCTATTTTCAAGACTGCGCCGCTTAGTGCATGGGAGCTCATGATAACGCTTATGCTTTCAAGTGTGGTATTTTTGGCGGTGGAAGTGGAAAAGGCGATCAAACGATCTCGAAACAATGGATTAAGAGCATAATAGTTTTTTTGCGTATAATGTAATTATATCAAATCAGGATTATCGGTCTATTGAATACAGGAAAGGTCATATCAAAAATCTTCTGAGGCCGACTTGGATCTCCTTGAAAATTAATGTCACCTCAAGTACGCTGATTTTACCCTTTGGGCACTTCTCCCTTGAGTCTGATTTTTTAAACACAAAATCATTATCAGGGCGATTGTCTTGTCCTAGTTTTCCATAATCGGGCACAGGATATTTTAAACAAATGATGTTTGAACCTATATATAGACTGTAGATTTTTCTGAATTTATGAGCAATAACATCAACCTCGTACATCTAATAAAATCTGCATTCCGTCTTAATTGCATTTCATAGAAATATTCCTGCAATATGTCTAAAGTAGATCACCAGCCTAATATCTCAAAAATTCGACAGATTCACATGATTGGCATATGCGGCACCGGAATGGCCGCCCTTGCCGGCCTGCTCAAAGAAAAGGGATACCGCATAAAGGGGTCTGACAGTCAGGCATACCCCCCCATGAGGGATGTCCTCAAGAGACTGGAAATCCCTGTAACTCTCGGATATCATCCGGATAATGTAGTTTATAACCATTCCAGTGGCCAGATTCCAGACCTGGTAATAATTGGAAATGTGATTCGGGCCGATAATTCAGAGGCAGAGTATGTTATTTCCAGGGGTATCCCCCATCTATCTTTTCCTGAGGCATTATCTCTCTTTTTTTTAGAAGACATGAAACCTTTAGTGGTGGCCGGCACACACGGCAAGACAACTACCTCCGCCTTGCTGGTTTCCGCCCTTGAGGCCTCGGGTAAGGTCCCTGGTTTTATGGTAGGTGGAATACTTAATGCCTTTAAGTCAGGCTTTCGCGTAGGGCATCCCCCCTGGTTTGTAATAGAAGGTGACGAATATGACACGGCATTTTTTGATAAAAGACCGAAGTTCCTACACTATCGTCCCCATGGTGTCATCCTTACCAGCATAGAATTTGACCACGCGGATATATATGCCGACCTGGATGCAGTCAAGCAGGCCTTTTCCAAACTGGTTGCATTAATTCCGTCAGAAGGGGTCCTGGTAGCCTGCACGGACTGGCCGGCCGTGGAGGAAGTCTGCGCTCAGGCGAGATGCAAGGTGGTGACCTATGGTGAAAGCAGAGGATGCCAGTGGCAATTGTCTGATCTTCTTGTTGATTCAACTGCTACCAGTTTCACTGCTTTACACCGGGGGGAGATATGCGGAGAGACGCGCATAAAACTCCCAGGCAGACATAACGCCTTGAATTCTCTGGGTGTTATCGCGTTATGCCACCATCTTGCAATGGAGAAAGACAAGGTTCTCAGGGGCCTGTGTTCCTGCGCCGGAGTGAAAAGAAGGCAGGAGGTCAGGGGAGTGGCGGCCGGGGTAACGGTAATTGATGATTTCGCCCATCATCCAAGCGCGGTCAAGGAAACACTTACTGCTCTGAGGTCAGTATATTCAGGCTGTCGTCTCATAGCCGTTTTTGAGCCAAGGACCAATACCAGCAGAAGGAGTATCTTCCAGGATATATATCCTAATGCTTTCAGCCCGGCTGATCGAGTGCTCGTGAGAGAGGTGCCTGATCCGGAAAAGGCCCCGCCCGGAGACAGGTTTTCATCCAAAAAACTGGTGGCGGATCTCATGCACAGGGGTATTGATGCAGTATACTTTCCTGATGCCGACGCAATTCTTAAAGATCTTGCGGCAAACAGCTCTAATGGTGACGTGATAGTGATACTCTCAAACGGTAATTTTGAGGGCCTGCATGAAAGGCTGTTATCCGCCCTTTCCAACAATCAACGGATCACTGAATCATCAAAAAACCAGACTGCCAAATTCCAGGAACTGTGCAGGAGTTCAAAAGGTCTTGCCAGGAGGGGCCGTCTATATACTGCACATGGAGTAGTGGAGACGCCTGCATTTATGCCGGTTGGGACCCAGGCCACCGTAAAGTCGCTAACACCTGAAGACCTCAGGCAATCGGGAGCACAGATAATCTTAAGCAATACCTATCATCTGTATCTGCGCCCCGGTCATGAAATCATACGGGAACTCGGGGGCTTACACCAGTTTATGAGGTGGGACGGTCCTGTTTTGACGGATAGCGGCGGATTTCAGGTTTACAGTCTTGCAGCACTCGGAAAGGTTGAGGAGGAAGGACTTACATTTCGCTCACATATCGACGGATCTCTGCATAAACTCACGCCCGAGCTTGTTATGGATATTCAGACGGCCCTGGGTTCAGACATAATGATGTGCCTTGATTCCTGCATACCCTACCCGGCTGATAAGGAATATGTAAAAAATGCTACTGAACTGACCACACGCTGGGCGAAAAAATCCATAGCGAAAAGGCCAAAGGGAGGTTCCTTGCTATTCTCTATCGTTCAAGGAGGAATGGACCCTGCTTGGAGGAAACGGAGCGTATTGGATCTCCTTGAATTTGATTTTGATGGATACGCCATCGGCGGGCTCAGTGTAGGAGAACCAAAAGAACTCATGTTTGAGATGATGGACATTACAAGAGCCTTGATTCCGGATTTATATCCTGTTTACGCAATGGGAGTCGGCAGCCCGGAAGACCTGGTTGAGGGAGTGGCAAGAGGAGTTGATATGTTCGACTGCGTAATGCCGACAAGAAATGCAAGGAACGGGATGCTCTTTACTTCTTTCGGGCATATTGTTATAAAGAATGCTCGTTTTGCCACAGATCCAAGGCCGATAGATCCTTTCTGCACGTGTTACACCTGCAGGAATTACTCGCGGGCCTATTTGAGGCACCTTTTTATCGCAAAGGAGTTATTGGCCCACAGACTTAATACCATACACAACTTGCATTATTTTTTGCATCTCATGAATGAAATGCGAAAGGCGATAGAAGAGGATAAGTTCGAGACCTTCAGGCAAGAGTTTTATTCAAAAAGGGAGATAACCGAATGATGATATTGTCAATAGCTTATGCCATGGCACCTCCTTCCGGAAGTGAGGGGGGAAATCCCCTTATGGCCTTTTTGCCCTTAATCATTATTTTTGCTATTTTTTATTTTCTTTTGATCAGACCGCAACAAAAAAGGGCGAAAGATCACAGGAATTTTCTGGATTCCCTGAATCGTGGAGATGAAGTGCTGACTACAGGCGGTTTGATAGGCAGAATAACAGGTCTTACAGATGATGTAGTTACCCTGGAAGTAGCAGACAAGGTAAAGGTTAAGGTTATGCGGGCGCACATTGCCGGCAAACCCCCTGCAAACAAGTAATTTCTATTTGCCAAGGCAGAAATGGCTGAAGATATGATCCAGCACCTCATCAGTGATGCTGTCTCCTGTTATTTCTCCCAGGGCAATTATTGCTTCTCTTAAATCAATAGAAATCAGATCGGGGCTGATGCCCTGAGAGATGTTGTCGATTGCCCTGTTCACAGCTTTAACGGCGGTCACCAGGGCCTCTTTTTGTCTTAGATTAGGGACTATATCAGGTGGCTCCGCCGGTGCTTCATGCAGTAATTTATTTATTATAAGCCTTGACAAATTTTCAAGCCCCTCCCCTGTAATCGCAGATATACCTATCCAACTGCCGTCGGCCATCTCCTTCAGACGGCTGAAGATTTCGCTCGCCCGCTTTTCAGCCAGGGATTCCCAATCAGAAACCTTGTCTATCTTGTTAAATACAATAAGAATTTTTTTCCGTTTCTGAAGTATATATAGTGTCTCCAGCGCCCCGAAATCTTCCGGGCGCTGAGGCTCGCTCAGGTCCAACACCCAGAGAGCGGCCTGTGCAAATTTTGCCTTATTCCTAACCCTTTCAATACCAATTGTCTCTATTGGATCAGGGTCCGATCTAATCCCGGCTGTATCAATCAATCTGACCAATATCCCCTGGATGTTAAGAACTGCTTCTATTGTATCCCTGGTGGTTCCGGGAATGGGAGTTACAATGGCTCTATCCTCACACGCCAGGGCATTAAGCAGGCTGGATTTCCCGACATTCGGCCTTCCGACAATCAGGACTTCCGCCCCCTCCTTATAAATTTTACCCCTGTCGAATGCATCGATCATGGCATTAAGGGGGTTTTGAGCCCTTGTGATCAGGAGTTCTCTGAGCTGGGTCTCCGTGATGATTTCTAGCTCTTCATCGGGATAATCTATGGCCACTTCAAGGGTAGCTATGGATTCCTTGATAATATTATGAATGTCCTTGATCTGTTTGGAAAGATATCCCCGTAGCTGTTTGACGGCAAGTTGTCCTGCAGTGTCACCGCAAGCCTGGGTCAGGTCGAGTACCGCCTCCGCTTGGGCAAGATCGATTCTTCCGTTTATAAAAGCCCTTTTTGTAAATTCACCGGGATCTGCCAGACGGGTGCCCTGTCCGATCAGTATCTCAATAATACGACGCAAGACCGCAGATCCGCTGTGGCATTGGATCTCCATGACATCTTCTTTTGTATAGCTGTAGGGAGCCCTCATAAGTACGGCCAAAACCTCATCTATAAGGGTGTGATCACTTGGATCATAGGCCCATCCATAATAGAGTCTATGGGATTGTATCACTTTAATCGGTTTTACTGGTCGGAATACAGATCTGAAAAGTTGTGCAGAGAGGGGACCGCTTACTCGAACTATACCTATACCGCCAGGCCCGGAGGGGGTTGCCAGGGCAACTATTGTATCCTCCCCTCTATAGATATCAGGCATAGATATCAGGCACTGTTATTTTTTGTATTGCGTTGCCTGGACCTGGCGGGATTGATTACCACCTTACGCATGACTCCTTCGCCTATACTGTGAGTACGTACGCCATTAACGGCCTTGAGGGTCAAGTGGACCAGCCTGCGCTCCCTTGCTCCCAAGGGCTGAAGTGTCACCGGTCGCCCCGTTTTCTGCGCCTTTGTCGCCATACGTTGAGCAAGAAGCGAGATAATCTTTTCCCTCTTTTCTCGATATCCCTGTGCTTCCAGCTTAACACCGGTAAAGCTTTCAACCTTGTGTCTCACAATACGGTTGACAATATATTCCAATGCATCAAGATTTTGGCCTTCTTTGCCTATGATAAGGGAAAGATCTTCTCCTGATATATCCAAATAAGGTCCCTCTTTATCGTGCTTGATCTCTACTTGTCCGGGAAGACCGGCCTTACTCAATAGTTCCTTGGTAACATCCAGGGCCAGAGAGATATTTTTATTCAAATCTTCCGAGACATCTTTGCCGGGTTCAATAAAAACCTCTCCGGTTTCAGGCGATTCAAATACACTGCTATTGGCTTCAGCCTCTTTCTGTACGATTTCTTCTCCTGATTTTTTTTCTTTAACCGGCAAAGTGACTTCTTTAAGTACGGCCCTTATCTTTGCTTTGCGTCCCCCCAGCCCGAAGATGCCTGTTGAACCCCTGGTAAGTATTTTGATTTCAAGATTCTCTGGCTTTGCCTCAAAATATTTACATGCAGCTTCTATGGCATAGTCTACAGTTTTGCCGTCAAATTCTCTTGATCCTCGTGTAGGTGCAGAAGATTCGTTATGTGTCATTATATTTTATTCCAATTATATTTTAGATCAAAATTTCGGATTTTAGCGCTTAGTCAGCCTGTCTGAAACCATGAAAGATCAGTCGGTGTATTTGTTTACATAGTATTGCTGACCGATGGAAAGCACGTTGTTAATTAACCAGTATAGCACCAATCCCGAAGGGAAATTAATAAACATACAGGTAAATATTACGGGCAGAAACTGCATTATGCGGGCCTGAGTAGGGTCTAGTGAAGAAGGGCTTAATTTCTGCTGCAAAAACATGGAAAGGCCCATCAGCAATGTAAGTACCGGAATACCCCCCAGGTAAGGAATATTTATCCCTGGTATCATCAGACGGTCAGGAGCAGAAAGATCGTTTATCCACAGCGTAAAAGGGGCATGACGCAGCTCTATTGATTGAAGCAATACCTTGTATAAGGCAAAAAATACTGGAATCTGGAGCAGCATTGGCAGACAGCCGCCCATAGGATTCACCTTATAGGTCTTATAGAGTTGCATGAGTTCCTTGTTCATTTTTTCCTTATCTTTTCCATGCTTTTCCTTAAGTTTAGCCATTTTGGGCTGCAATTTCTGCATGGTCTTCATGGACTTCGCACTTTTCTGTGCCAAAGGCCAAAAGGCAATCTTGATAAGTATGGTAACAACAATTATGGCCAGGCCATAATTATGAATATATCGATAAAGAAATTTGAGAAAATATAAAAGGGGTTTGGCTATCGGATCAAACCAGCCGAAATTTATGGCCCTGGAAAGATTGTGTCCCAGATCGTTCAAACGGTCGATATCTTTTGGTCCGAAATATATTCCCAGATTTAAGACCTCAGCTCCTTGCCCTAGGGTTTCAGGAGACGGATTGAGTGCAGTCAGCCGGCTCTCGGTAAGACCATCCGGCTCTTTCTTCTCAATCAATACCTTACAGGGCTCCTCTCTAATAAGAGGGATCAAGGCCGTCAGAAAATAGTCGTCGCCGTAACCCATCCAGTCAATCGGACCTGTGTACGAATGTTTTTCTCCGACATCGTCCAGTTTTATTTCATGCAATTCATTGTCAGCGTAATATGAAGGACCTGTAAATGTGAATGTACTGACTTTTGTGCCGGGTTTATTATATAAGGATAACGTACAAGGGATAGTACCAGCACCTGATAAATAAACAGACATATCTATCCAGTAACTTCCCTGGTGAAAGGTATATACCCTTGTAATTTCAATTCCATTGGGCCTCTTGTGAATAAACTTCAGCTGAGCTTCCTCACCGGCCTGGGTTAGGCTCAAATTTTCCTTATCCGCTTCAAAGAACTGAGAAGACAGGTCTAGAGGCGGCTGGGATTCCACTTGTATTCCGAGGGTAAAATATGGAAAAGAGACATTGATCAAATCCACAGGAGGGGCATCATCTGAAAGCGTTGTCAGGTATTGCTTCAAAAGGTATTTTTTAACTACTCCCCCTTTTTCCGAAAAAACGAGTCGGTAAAGATCCGTTTCCACCGTAACATCTTTTGCCTTTTGAAAAAGTGCCTTTTCATCAACTGGAGCATCAGAAGTCTTTATAGCACTGAGCGAAGAGGTCTGTAAGATTCCATCAGCGCGGATCCCTTTCCCGTGTTCATGTTCTGGGACTTGTTCTCTCTCATCTGGAGCTGGATTGGTCTCAAAACTGGTTTCTTCACGAGGTGGTTGTGACACATCGCCACCAAAGAAGTATTGAAAAACAACCAGGACCGCTATAGACAAAACTAACGCCAATAATGTACGTGAATCCATGTCATTAAACCTTAATGATCAGTGCCCGTAAATTTGCAAACGGCTAACCAAGCAAACATTTTTGCTGTAAAGGACCTTCTTAACGTAAACAGGCAATCAGGGGACAGGGTCGTATCCGCCCGGAGTCCAAGGATGACACCTTAAGAGTCGTTTGACAGTCAACACAATACCTTTAACAGGACCGTGTTTAACAATGGCCTCCTCAGCGTATTGAGAGCAGCTTGGAAAGAAACGGCAAGACCTTGGTAAAACAGGAGAAAACAATAGTCTATATAATCTAATGAAAAAAATTATGAATTCACTCAATATGAACTTGATATTCAATTGTTAACACCTTTTCGAGGCCTCAAATGCCTTAATAAGATTGCCCTTTAATTCATTAAAATCGAGTTGAAAAATCTTCCTGTATGGCACAAAAACCAGATCATGACCAGCAGGAAAAATCCGCTTGTTAGTGCGGAACAGCTCCCTGATCAACCTTTTGGCCCTGTTTCTTTTGGCAGCTCCACCAATTTTTTTACCGGTACTGATACCAAGTCTGCAGTAGGGCAAATCGTTCCTTGCAATTATGACTGTAAGGCCGGGCAACTTTATCCGTCTACCCTTTTGATAAACCCTTATAAAATTTTCCGCACCTGTCACTCTCTCTTCTTTTGAGAAAGATTGGCTGTTTAAGGACCGCCTCATTTTAATTATGAGGTGATTTTTGTTTTACGTTCAGAAGGTCTGCCTCACAATATCTCTTATGCCGACAAGACTTGCCTCCCCTTTGCCCTACGCCTGTTAAGTACTCTTCGGCCTGCCTTTGTACTCATACGTTTGCGAAATCCATGGGTCCTCTTTCTTTTTAAATTGCTGGGTTGAAAGGTCCTTTTCATATAAATAAGCCCCCTGTGATCAGCTAATTTTGCTATTATTGTCGAATTTTGAACAGCCTTTTTCCGGCGGGATTATAGCAAACAGCCTATTATTCTGCTTCTATTTTTTTCTCTTATATTTAAACTATAAACAAATAAATTGCCTTTGGATACAAAGAAAAATCCAAAACATGATTCCATTGCAAAAATCGAGTATGCAGGAAGCAAAATTTTCAAAGACTTAGAAATACTTACAGTATATCAGCGTTACCTACCCGCACAAAGAGCACAGGCGGGCCGGAAAATTTAAGCGATACCGCAATCTGTTTTCTTGCAAAAAAAATCATGTTTAATTTATATAAATTCATATGGCAGGACTGATAACATCAAAAAAGACATTTTATCTAAAGATCTACACACTAAAAAAATCTTAGAAAAAGTGTTATTTTATTAGTATAAATGTCCAATAAGCTGTAAATTCATACCCACATGCTGAGTATATGTCAAGATAAGTTGCTGCAACGTTCGGCCGGTCACAAAACCCATATTTGATTGGGATTGCCGTTCCCTAATCGATGTTCTGATGACTGAGATGCTAACCGCGCCTAGTCTGTGTACAAAATTTGGGATTTAGAAAAAAGGTCTTATTTGACTATCATTTCTTGCTAACGGTAAATGCCTTTAGTAGGATTTAATCCCGGTAAAAAAATATTTTGTTTTTTTGAAAAAAGGCATAAATTGTAATTAAAAGTCCAACATCAACTTACTTAAGGTAATACATATGTTTTTAGGCTTTCTTTTAGGGCGGTTCTCAAGCGATCTGGCGATTGATCTCGGGACTGCAAATACACTGGTATATGTTAAGGGTAAAGGTGTAGTCCTGCGCGAGCCTTCTGTGGTAGCAGTGCGCAAAGATGCCAGGGCAAACAGGGTCGTGGCAGTGGGCAAAGACGCCAAAATGATGCTTGGGAGAACACCTGGAAATATTGTGGCTATACGACCCATGAAGGATGGCGTAATCGCTGATTTTGAAGTTACAGAGGCGATGCTGCGTTATTTTATAAGAAAAGTACACGATCGGCGGGCACTGATAAGACCTCGAATAAACATAAGTGTGCCATCCGGAATTACACAGGTTGAAAAAAGAGCGGTCCGCGAATCAGCCCTGTCCGCCGGGGCAAGAGAAGTTTACCTGATTGAAGAACCTATGGCGGCAGCTATTGGCGCTGGATTGCCGATTACAGAACCTATTGCCAATATGATAGTGGATATGGGAGGAGGTACTACTGAAGTAGCTGTAATTTCTTTGGCCGGTATAGTATATAGCAAGTCTGTACGTGTAGCAGGCGACAAGATGGACAATGCTATCT
>CAZPDU010000055.1:0-2597 GCA_964585405.1 uncultured Thermodesulfobacteriaceae bacterium
TCCGATCTCCAGTATGGAGATATCGAAAGTCCCGCCGCCGAGATCAAATACGGCAATCTTTTCTTCCGACTTTTTATCCAAACCATAGGCCAGAGCTGCTGCTGTCGGCTCATTGATTATGCGCAGGACGTTTAAGCCGGCAATACGACCTGCATCTTTGGTAGACTGACGCTGACTGTCATTGAAATAGGCCGGTACAGTAATCACGGCATCAGTTACCTTCTCGCCCAGGTAGTCGTCAGCAGTCTGCTTCATCTTGCCAAGTACCATGGCTGAAATTTCAGCAGAGCTGTACTGCTTACCCGCAATTTCTACACACGCATCTCCACTTGAATTTTGAACAATCTTGAATGGTGCTATGTCTTTGGATTTTTGGACTTCTGCATCACTAAATTTTCTTCCAATAAGCCTTTTGACAGCAAAAACTGTATTTTCCGCATTAGTAACTGCCTGCCTTTTGGCTAACATTCCCACCAATCTTTCACCTTTATCTGTAAAGGCTACTACCGAAGGAGTAGTTCGCCCACCTTCGGCATTATTTAGAACTTTGGGATCCCCTCCCTCCATTATGGCTACACAGGAGTTGGTAGTACCCAAATCTATGCCTATTACTTTTCCCATATTACAAAACCTCCTTGAAAAAAAGCGTCAATATATAAAATATAAGGCTGTATCAAGCTGTACTTTTACTGCTTCCTAAAACTAAGTATTAGTTTCTGTTTGTCTACTCCCCTTTTTCGCATTTTTTGATACTATTACTAAGGCAGGTCTCAATATCCTATCGTGAAGCGAATAACCTTTTAAGATATCTTTTATCACTGTATTTTCTTCCATTTCCTCCTGCTCTTGCACAGTAAGCGCCTCATGCATATTCGGATCGAATTTTTGCCCTTCTGCAGTAAAGACCTTGATGCCGAAATGTTCCAAGGTTTTTAAATAGCCTGATATAGTCAGTTCTATTCCTTCTATCAACTTATCAAAGTCTCTTGAATCCTTAACTGAGTCCACAGCCCGTTCCAGGTTATCCAGAAAAGGCAGCAGTTCTTTAGCAAATGATTCTAAGGCATATTTCATATATTCTGATTTTTCCCGTTCTATCCTCTTTTTAAAATTTTCCATTTCGGCAGCTAGACGCATTACCTGTTCTTGACATTGCTCGAGTTCCGCCTCTTTGTCTGCAAGCTTTTGGGCCTGATCAGACTCAAAACTGTCCGTTATCTCGATTTCTTTCTCTTCAGTTATTTGTTTTTCATCCATATCTTTACTGGGCATATTCACGATTCCTTAAACCTTTCGCCTAAAATCTGGGCGGTATATTCAACCAAGGATACTGCTCTGGCGTAGTTCATACTGATTGGTCCAACGATACCCAGGCTCCCTAAAGGACTGTGACTCCCAACATAAGGGGCCAATACCATGCCACAGCCAGGCACCTGATTGCCAAATCCTTCAGATCCAATATATATTTGTACTCCGCTAGATTTCAAACATCTGTCCAAAAGGGTCAAAAGCGTTTTTTTTTCTTCAAATTTTTGAAGAATCGCCCTGATACGTGATATGTTCGAAAACTCCGGTTTATCAAGGAGATTGAGCTTGCCTTCGATAAAGACCTCTCCTTGATCATTTGACATATTCATCTGGTCTAGGAGGTCTTCTAAAAGGACATCAAAGACCCTTTTTTCTTCTTTTAGTTCCTCTATAATCATAAGTCTGAGTTCTTCTACGCACATATGGACAAGCTTGTCGCTAAGATATTGGGAAATTTTTTCCAGCTTCTCTTCTGATATCTCATAATCGATTTGAACAAGTCGATTTTGAACCATTCCCGTATCGGATACACTGACGACCAGTATCAAGTCTGAGCGAATTCGCAGGAATTCAAAGTGTATTAAACGATCATAAGTAAGCTTGGGGGCACTTACTACTGCTGCGTGCCCTGAAAAAGCCGCCAATAGTTGAACGGCACGCTTAAGAGTTACTACCAAGTCAGCAGATCTGAACATCAGACCTTTTTCTATAGCAACCTGGTCACCCCAAGACAAATCCTCCTTTTCTAAAAGAAAATCGACATAATAACGCAGACCTGTCTCAGTTGGCAGGCGTCCAGCCGATGAATGAGGTTGGAACAGCAGACCGATATCTTCAAGATCGGCCATTACATTACGGATAGTAGCAGGACTTAATCCAAGCCCGGCTTTCTTGGCAACGGTTTTGGATCCTACAGGTTCGGCATCATTTATATAAGAATGAATGATGGCCTTTAGTATCTCACGGCTTCGTTCAGACAGTTCGATGTGCTTTGTATCCATAAGCGACTTTTCTCACAAGCCTTAATAGCACTAAAATACCTTATAGTGTTGTAAGACACTAATTCTGACCAAAGTTTGTGTCAACTGGAGGATTGTATCGAAATATTCCGTAAATTCCTTGAGCCAAGCCAAAAATTTTGTCTTTTGTTCGATTCTGCTTTGTTTTTCATCAAAAATACTTTTAGTAATACGGCACGCCCGGTCTTTTTTGCCCTCGCATCTGGTAATTGGACAAAATCTTAAGGGAACCTTGAATAATTGCTAATCAGGCAAAAAATTGCCAATAAC
>CAZPDU010000056.1:0-4888 GCA_964585405.1 uncultured Thermodesulfobacteriaceae bacterium
CCCCATAAACTCTTCAACAAACGATTGTAAAAAATAAAAGGCCTCTCGTTCTCTGGCCAGCTCACTATTATAATATTCTGAATCATAGCACCATGAGCGATCGAATCCAAAGCGACCCCATATCTGCATCCTTGCCAGCAAACACAGGGCCTGCTGGTAAATCCCCCTGACCTGTGACCATCTATTTTGAGATATCAGCGCCAGAATCTCTGTTTGAAGATGCCTGTCTCCAAGATACTCCACCACAATAATCCCGGTGTCCTCGTTGAAGTCGTATATTTCAGGAACCGGAATACCCGCTCCGGCCAGGTGATTTCCAATGGCAACATAACTGTGAGTTTCAGAGATATTGATATCCTCAGGTGAAGGTTCTATTGCCACCGCTGGCCTGCCCTTCCACTGGATCCTGAAAAAACGCCTGTCAGATCCATCAGAAGCGAGAGGTATGGAAGGTGTTGGTTTCAAACTCCGTACCTGGCTACACCCAAAAGTATTAACGGCTGAAAGAAAAGAGAATTGTATATGACTAAACAAAACCGCGTTATATTATCCATCTGCTTTCATGGGCTTGTACGCGGTTTTTCTGTCAATTTACAAATCAATTTTGGCAAAAAGATATCTTAAATATTACACTGCGAATCAATCACCCACACATAAAACACAACATATATTTTTCGTCTATTCAACCTATACATTCATTTTTATTATATCATGTTTAGCGTCCAGACGCATAGCTCAAACGCCTTTTATCAAAAGGTATATGCAGTTGTCCGGGCTGCCCTCATATAGCTCAGTGCCAAGTCACGGCGACTTGCATTGTCACTCAAGAGGGATCTGTAACTTATTGCCCTGTGCGGTCTTTGAGGGTAATAAGGAAGAGAAAGACAACCGATTGAGCATTTATTAAACACAGAAAAAAGACCTTTTCTATCCACTGTTCAAGAGGCCATGGTTAGCAAGTAAACAATTAAGATTATAGTTGTGCCCGGTTAATGCAAGACACCACTAATGGACATGAATGATATCCGGTCAGTGTAGGAGTCACAAGTAAATGTAAGTCAATTTGCCCTCATGAACATAAGTAAAGGAATAATAAAAGATGCCTGAAGATGCTTTTGAAGTTCTTAAACCATCGGTGCAGAGCCTGCTTGGTGGTCGACGGGTGGATCTCGTCCCGGCTGACAATGATTTTTTTTCACAGGATTATGTATCAAAGCCCATTGATGTAGGAAGTGAAAAGAAGAGAATTCTAGTTACACAAAAGGGTATAAGACTTACTCCCTTTGAAGCAGAGCTTCTTAATCAGACAGCTAAGGCATTTGCTGTGCTGTTTAACAGGTTTGAATCTACCACGGGTTATAAGGCGCACCTTCGTACAGCGATATCCTCATCGGTCATGGACATAACTCTCGCTCGTTTCCTGAGAGGAAAAAGGTCGGGTGGCTTTGCATCTGTCCAGAGACTGATACAAGTTCTGAAAAGGCTGTCTTATGAGAGATACGAAGGCTCTCCTGCTACAACCGGTTTCCTTGTCTTTAGAACCAAACAGGAGACGGTTTGCGATAACGTAAGGGACCGGGGATGTTACTGGATAGATCTCACCCCAGTCAAAATAGACAATGACTTTTTCGGTAGTCCTCTCACATACAGATATGTAGACGGAAATCACAATTTTTTTGCCACCGGTATACAGATGAAGGCTGTAGCAACGATTCATTCCAGACATTCCATTGACGATGCCGTAGACGGACTCAGTCATGCCAATTTATACAGACTTCTCGAAATTGCAGGTAAAAATGCTTTTGCCGCTCTTCTGAATAATTCGTCAGAGGTGGAAATTATTCTCCAAAAAGGAAAAATTATAGTATGGAGGAAGGGGGTATGGAATATTTTTGATCCTGATGTCTTTCATTTTTTCTTTCAGGCTGAATTGGAAGAAAAAGTAATTAATGAATTATTGTGGACTGTTTATTCGTTGTCAAAAACACGCCACGGTACCCTTATTCTTATAACCAGCGCCCCCCAAAAGGAACTTGAGGATTTCAGAAAAGGTTCGGTGGCTGGAAATCACTTGCTAAGCGAGGAGTTGATTAAAAAAGCAAGAGATACATCGATCAGCTCGCTTAAGAGCAAGGGTGATTTGATTAGAATGCTGTCAGCAGACGGACTCACGATTGTCAATTACAAAGGCCAGTTGGTCGACACCGGAGTGATTACGGATACCTCGAGGATTACCAAAGGAAAGGCGGTAGGTGGCGGCCGCACAACAGCGGCGATCGCTGCGTCAAGCCTTGGAAAAGTTATAAAGGTTTCAGAGGACGGACCCATAGAATTGTATGAAAATCAATCGTTAAAGTATAGATTCGGTTGATTATCATGCTCCTGAGGACATTGCGGCATCCAGTGAACCTGAATATAATAAAACAATCTTTAACCAGTCAGGATTTAGAACAAACCGAGTATTAATAAGTGCGCAATATAAATTCGCCCGTCGGATCAGCGACTGCAACCGGACCCGGCAGCCAGGCAGCCACCTTGGAAAAGCTTTTTATTAACCCAGCGCATGCTGTATTTGAGCAAGGACTTTTCGTCAGTGGAGATAGACTCTATCACTTCTTCAGATTCCATGTAGCGATCAAGGTTAGGGCCTTCCAGAAAATATTTGCGGAAACTATCAATATCATAGCATCCCATGTGAAAGGTATTGATCTGATCCGCACTCAGATAATCTATCCCTGAAACCGTCTTGGCCTGAAGTATCTCTCCGAAGATATCATTCATTTCATTATACGGCTCGATGTCTTCATTTTCCTTCCAACTCCTGACGGTCCAATCCTTTCCATCCTGAAATCCCTCACAATCCGGCTCCCTGACAATATAATAGAATTCCTCCACACCCTCTCTTTCCCTGCTTCGGCAGGCCATTCTGGCAAGAGGATAGGTGCGGCATGCGCCAGGCCTGTCTTCATAAATCACACATCCTTTCCCCTCTTCCAGAAACGGGCATTTTAAATAGGGGCCTTCCATATTGAGCGCCACTACCGGACACCCTGAATTCTGTCCGATGTATATGCTTGTATAACGTTTCAAAAAATCCGAGGACTTCATGCCCAAGTGGTTTTTAAGCCTTAATATGTCATAAGGCATTAGAATCAGGTTTAAATCATAACAACAGTTTGTAAAACAGCTTTTATTCGGCGTACAGGAAAAGCAAAAGGTGTCCTCATCTTTTAATTGTCTGGATTTGTCAATATAAGCTTCAGGTCCCTGAGACATGAATTGGTTCTCCTATAACGTTTTTATTATTTAGCAGGAAAATACTCCATTTAGAATGACATTTCAAATTTTTTTCCGTCTGCTATCGGCCTACTATATGAGTACAAATGTTATCTCTTTTGACACAGGTGGCGCATATTACACTGCCAAATATTCAGTGCTGGATAGACAGGTAAAACGCTTCGAGTGAACTTTAGGAACTTGAGAATCAATTAGTGTTTTTTCGACAGAATCATGCCCTTGAACCGATACCCCTCTCAAGTCCGTCTATGACGATCTCCTGTTCCTGCGGTGTAATGAAGGCATGCATGGGAAGAGACAGTACTTCCTCTGCGGCCTTTTCTGCATGAGGAAAGGAACCCGGCCCAAGTCCAAGGCCTTTAAAGGCGGGCTGAAGGTGGATCGGTATAGGATAATGAATGGCAAAGGGAATACCCTCCTGTTTCAGATAGGCGGTCACCTTCTCCCTTAATCCCCCTGGGATTCTTACTGTATACTGGGCATACACGCATGTCCTGTCAGGCATTACTGAAGGGGTCTGTATCTCAGGCATTTTTTGGTTAATCAGTTCTGAATAGTGGCCGGCGATCTCCTGCCTGGCCTTGATCTCTTCACCAAAGTGAGCGAATTTGGCCAAGACTATTGCAGCCTGGATGCTATCCAGCCTGGCATTAAGACCTATTTCTTCATGCCGGTATCTGGCACTCTGACCATGAACCCTTAGACACTTTATCATATCCGCCATTATATCGTCATCAGTGAAGAGCATGCCGCCATCCCCGTATGCACCAAGGGGTTTCGAAGGGAAAAAAGAGGTGACACCCATGGCGTTGAGGCCGCAGGAAAGGCGGTCTTTGTATTTCGCCCCAAATGACTGGCAGGCATCCTCAATAACAAACAGACCGAACTCTGATGCAATTTCATTGATTTCGTCCATATCAGGGCACTGGCCATAAAGGCTCACGGGCAGAATGCCACGCACCCTTGCACCTGCCTTCTGCCTTTTAACCAGGGTATCCCGAATCTCGCCCGTATTAAGATTAAAGCTCTTGGGGTCTATATCCACGAACAAGGGCTTTGCCTTCAGAAGGGCCACGACTTCCGCAGTGGCTATAAATGTGAAAGGGGTTGTAATGACCTCTTCTTCAGGCCTCAAATCCATGGCCATAAGGGCGAGGAGCAGCCCATCCGTGCCCGAGCCGACCCCTATCGCATGTCTGACTCCTACATAAGCTGCAAGAGCGTTTTCCAGGTCCTCCACCGGCTTGCCTAATATAAACTGGCCCTTTTTGATTGTCTCCTGGATGGCCGAGTCTATTTCATATCTGTATCTTTGATACTGTCTGTCCAAGTCAACAAATTTCATTTTTTTATCCTTTCGTAAGCGTTTACAGGGTGATGCAGATGCGAGACAGAATGCACGCAGACGTACTTCCCGTACTTCGAGTACCCGACAGAGAAGCAGATATGGTACCCTGTAAACGCTTACATCCTGTCGAATAACCTGCCGATAAGCCGGACGGCTTTTTCTATATCTGATTCGGTAGTACCCCGACCCAGTGAAAAACGAACGGTCCCAGAGGCTACTTCCGGTGAGATACCCATGGCGGCA
>CAZPDU010000057.1:0-20985 GCA_964585405.1 uncultured Thermodesulfobacteriaceae bacterium
AGGCCTTCCTTCTCCATGCTCATTGCTCTATGTCCATTAATTCGTGTCAGGAAAAAACATTTGAATTTAGCAATTATCAAGGTATTTTGGAAAAAACTCAAGGAATTGAGTTCACAGGCCATGAAAGGTGGGATCGGTAAAATAAATTGTATAAATTGGCCCCCTATTCTCGCTCATCTCTGACAGTCATCAGTCATAAGCTAACAGCAGGATAATAATTTATGAAATCTACAACTTTTTATGAAGCTTTGGACATCATAGAATTTTTTCCAAAAGAACAAAGAGAGTCCATCGTAGAAATTGTCAAACGTTGGTTAACAGAGGAACGGAGAGAACTGCTTGCGCAAACTATCAAGAAAGCGCGGGAGAAGTATGCGGGCGGTGAAGTCAGCCAAGGCACAGTGGATGATCTTAAAGGAAAACTTTCAGGCTCATGGGCATGCAATGCGACATACAATCTGCGTGTCGTATTTGATTTTGTAAAAGCGGAAAAATGAAAAGAGCATTGATTACAGGAATTACGGGGCAGGATGGGGCCTATCTAGCTGAATTTCTTCTTGAAAAGGGGTACGAGGTTTATGGAATAAAGAGAAGATCCTCATCTTTCAACACAGCTAGGGTGGATCATCTCTACCGTGACTCTCACGAAGAAGACGTCCATTTTTTCATGCAGTATGGTGATTTAACGGATGCTACCAATCTGATCCGGATTATCCAGGCGATTCAGCCGGATGAGATATACAACTTGGCCGCCCAAAGCCATGTGCAGGTGTCTTTTGAAACGCCGGAATACACAGCAAATTCTGATGCACTTGGCACCCTGCGTCTGTTAGAGTCCATCCGCATCCTTGGACTTGAACAAAAGACCCGTTTCTATCAAGCCTCTACCAGCGAGATGTTTGGTAAGGTACAGGAAATTCCTCAGAAGGAGACCACTCCATTTTATCCCAGAAGTCCTTATGCCGCTGCGAAGGTTTACGCTTACTGGATCACGGTCAATTACAGGGAGGCTTACAATATTTTTGCGTGCAATGGCATCCTTTTCAACCACGAGTCGCCGATTCGAGGCGAGACCTTTGTAACCCGAAAGATTACCAGGGCTGTAGCCAGGATTAAACTCGGTCTTCAGGACACGCTTTATCTTGGGAATCTGGATTCAAAGAGAGACTGGGGCTACGCTCAGGATTTTGTTTCGGCCATGTGGATGATGCTCCAGATGGACAAGCCGGACGACTATGTGATTGCCACGGGAGAGACCCATTCGGTTCGTGAATTTGTAGAGAGAGCATTCCATGAAGTTGGAGTTGAGATTGCCTGGGAAGGCAAAGGTGTTGATGAGATTGCCAGGGATCCCGTTACAGGCAAGACAGTTGTCCAGATAGACCCTCGCTACTTCCGTCTAACTGAAGTAGAATTTCTTCTTGGTGATCCTTCTAAGGCAAAGGAAAAGCTTGGATGGGAGACAAAGGTTTCTTTTGAGGGACTGGTAAAAATAATGGTTAAGGAAGACCTGAAAGGGGCGAAAAAAGATCAGTTATGTAAGGGAGAAGGGTTCCGGACATATAATAATTTTGAGTAAAGAAAGAAAATCAATGCAACAATTTCCTCTGATAAAACAGACATCAAAGATATACATTGCCGGTCATCGAGGCCTTGTTGGCAGTTCCATACTGCGCAGATTCAATGCCGATGGCTATAAAAACATCATAACACGTACTTCTGCGGAGCTCGACCTGACAGATCAGAGGGCAGTGGGAAAATTTTTTGTTGTGGAAAAACCGGAATTTGTTTTTCTGGCTGCCGCCAGAGTTGGAGGGATTTATGCAAACAATATCTACCCTGCTGAGTTCATCTATCAGAACTTGATGATTCAGACCAATATTATCCATCAAAGTTATCTTAATAAGGTCAAAAGGTTGCTTTTCCTGGGCAGTTCGTGCATCTACCCCAAGCACTGCTCACAGCCCATGAAGGAAGAATATCTGATGACAGGATTGCTTGAACCGACAAACTCGCCTTATGCTGTGGCTAAGATCGCAGGTATTGAGATGTGCCATTCTTACAATCGACAATACAAAACAAATTATATTCCAGTCATGCCTACAAATCTGTATGGCCCAAATGACAATTTCGATCTAAAGACATCCCATGTCCTGCCGGCCCTTATAAGGAAGTTTCACGAAGCCAAAATAAAGGATCAAAAGGAAGTTCTGGTGTGGGGGACGGGCACACCCAGAAGAGAATTCCTGCATGTGGATGATTTGGCAGATGCATGCGTCTATTTGATGAATTACTATGACGGTACTGATCTCATCAATATCGGGACAGGAGAGGATATTACCATAAGAAAACTGGCGGAACTCATCGGCCAGATTGTGGGTTTTAAAGGCGGCATATCTTATGACACTTCAAAACCTGATGGAATGTTAAGAAAACTATTGGATGTCTCAACGATAAATGCATTAGGCTGGAAATCAAAGATCGGATTAGAGGAAGGCATAAGAGAGACATATAACTGGTACGTGGAAAATGGGGATGTGGTCGGAGCGGGTTAACCCATTGATATTAAGATGAAACCGCAATAGTCGGAATAAATCTGGCGCATCCCAGTGCATGTCTGGTATATTCATAGAGAGAACTGAATGTAACGCTGACTACGTTAGTTGAACTTGTCATCAGGACAAACGATCAAAAAAGCAGAGGCTTCTTAATGAATAAGTTTACAAAGTTGCCAACGTTTTTCCACAATGTCTTGCTACTTGCTTTATCAGACCGTCATTGCTTTCAGCTTTGACCTCTCATAGCTATAATAATCAATCGAGAGGAAAATTTTGCAAAAAAGAATGACATTAAACTATTAAACTAACTCCGTCCCCGTCCCCTACAATTGCAAAAAGTTATTCAATATAGTCAAGGACGTTATATATTAAATCAGATATAGAATATACCTCAGAAGTATATCATATTTATATAAAAAGAATAGACTACCAAAAAAGAAACCTCCTGTTAAGATATAGGTACCAACCAAATACAATCTTAAACAGGAGGTTTCACTATGAATAATAGAGAAACTATCAGACTTGAGCAATTTCGTCAATTGAAGAGAGAGATCAGGGGGTCTGAGGAACATCTCATTGTTGGAATCGACGTGGCCAAACAGAAGCACAATGCCTTTCTCGGTACAGCGACAGGAAAGACTCTCCTGAAGCGCCTGGTGTTTGAAAACAACAGAGAGGGTTTTGAGAAACTGCTGATGCATGTCAAATCCATAAGTGCTTCAAACGGTCATAAAAAGGTGGCATTCGGGATTGAACCTACTGCCAACTACCACAAGCCCCTGGCTGAATTCCTGATCAACAAGGAACATGAGCTTGTGCTGGTCTCCGGAGTTGCGGTAAAGCGGAACAGGGATCTGCTGGATGGACGCTGGGACAAGAATGACATGAAGGACTCAGCCAATGTGGCAGATCTGATATCACAAGGCAAATGTCTTTTTTACGAACATCCTTCTCATGCCCTTCGTGATTTAAGGAGCCTCTTGTCTCTGAAGAAGAAATTCAAGAAGATTGAACATGGTTTCAGAGTCCGTATCCGCAATCATCTCCTGGCCCAATATTTTCCTGAGCTGGACAGATATTATGGCCACAGAGAGTCTGAGAACCTGGCCATTGTACGATGGTGTCTTAGTCCCTCAAGGATTGCGGAAATGAAATACGAAGATTTTTTTCGCCTGGTAACAACACGGGACACGGGATTGTCACAGCACAAGCGATTGAAGGCCATTTGGGACAGCGCGCATTGTTCTATTGGCTGTTCAACAGGAATAGCAGCAGAGTTTGAAGCAGAAGTCCTGGTTGAGGCATTAAAACGGATAAGGGAAACCATAGGCAGTATCAAGGAGAAAGTCACAGAGATATGCGCTCTTTTTTCTGAATACCAGTATCTACTCACCATACCTGGCTTTGGTCCTGATGTTTCTGCCATGGTGCTTGCCTCCATAGGGGATCCATTTCGATTTGAGTCAGGGAATCAGGTCTTAAAAACAGCCGGCTGGGACTTAAGCGCCAATAGAAGCGGCAAGCGTTCTGACTCTGTTACACCTGTAATCTCAAAGAAAGGTAAGTCTGATCTTCGTTATGCCTTATACCAGGCAGCCCTCATTGCTTCTACCAGAAACAAACATTTTACTTCCTGGTTTATAGAGAAGCTCAGAGGCCGCGAAAAGGAACAAGGCATCAAGACCAAAATGAGAGTGAAACTGGCAGCTAAACTGCTGATTATTGCATGGACAGTTATGAAGAAAAAAGAGCCTTTTAATCCAGAATTACTAAAGATAAAAAAATAGAGTTTATTCGGCGAGAGAGCCTGTGTGTGCAACGTTGAGGCTGAGTGAAGACCTCGTGGGGGACAATCCTGGGCCTCTCACTGAATTCTGGAATTTGAATAAGGGATGATAGGCGGCTTTAAAAGCACGCCGGATACTGATAACGATTAGATCCAGGATTCTCTATAAGTGAGAGTTCCGCCGGACCTTTTATAGGAGCTGCGAAAGCCCCAACAGGGAATCTGCGCCTGTTAGACATCTAAATACTCAAGTAGCTGTTTTTAAAAAAGAAATTATTCGGCTTGACAGGGGAAACATAGGATGTCTCTCATTACAAAAATGTTCACTTACCAACAGCGTCCATTATTTTTTTCGTGCTTTTTTCAGTGTGTTCACTTTCAAACCAGCCATTTCTGCCCAGGTTTAAACCGGGGCTAATATCCCGTTTCTTGCGTCATAAGAATTTAGGATTTTACTACATCTGGCCGATAACAATATATTAGTGACGGTTATTGTTTGGGATCTTAAGAAAAGAGGCTCGTCGCGGATTAGTGGGAAGTTTCCGCAGGTTCACTGCCATAGAACAGCTGTGTCGCTGCTACAGACCGTTATTTTGTGGTTATTTTTCAAATAGATAGCTAACAGCTCTTCAAGTGGATTACAGTAATAAGCGATGAACCAGAAAACATTATAAGGGCCTGGATGATTCAAGTGCGGGGGAATATGGCAAAAGAGCCTTTCAGTTACTTTTGTTGTCAACGTTCCCTAGACCATGGTCTTAAAGCAAATTTAGAAGGTTAAAATACGAAGGTATTGGTATATGGAATGTTGTCCAATAACGCAGTTTTGCAGCAATGTTCCCCATTACGCGCATGCCAACTACGGTGGTCTAAATTATTGGCAGGGCGGAGACATGGTCCCTGTAAGGTATGCTAGATGATGGAAGTTTGTTATGCGGTATTTTAAGTCTGTTATCGTCATAATCTTTATAGTTATCTTTCTTAGCGGTGATATCCTCTGGGGGGCACCTTCGGAAAGTCAAATTTCAGAAATATATACTGCTGTCAGTGGTGGCAACCCGCCTAATATCGATGGAACTAAAGCCACTTTTTCAGATGGAGTTCACATTTGGACAATCTTTGGTGCAGTGCAGGATAAGGGCGATTTGTATAATCGCCCGACGAATTGGTCGGTTTCTGGAGAATATGATGTCAAAATAGTTGAAGAAGCAGTATCGGATACTATGATCCTTCCTTTTTCCGAACCGGTTCCAAATGTCAACTCGAGTAAATCAATCACATTGAAGACGTGCCGAGGAGAGTATGAACCAGCCAGTTTTGTATTGCGATCAGGAACGAGTAAACTTACTAACGTTACAATAACCGTTTCAGATCTTATGTTACAAGGTTCAGCTGCGAAAATTGATTCTGTGAATGTTGATATAAGGATTGTTAAATGTTGGTTTCAGGCTGGTGTATCAATAGATCGGAGGCGAGATAATAAAAAAAGGTTAATTTCTGAATTATTACTCCATGATAACGATCTTGTCAAAGTTGACTACGAAAATCAGGTTAACCTTGTTCGCGACATTAGTACTAAAACCAATTTTTTTGATTCTGAATCTCTCGTCCCTTTTGAAGTTCCAGAAAAATTTAATCAGCAGATTTGGTTGACTTTTAAGATCCCGGCCGATGCGACTTCAGGAAAATATTATGGTAATATTTCTGTAAAATTCACTTCTAATAGTAAACAATATAAAAAAGTAATACCTGTAACAGTTGTTGTGAATAAGTTTGATTTGTTGCCACCACCAATAGAGTGTGCCTTGTTTTACTTGGCAAGGTATATACCTGCTTCAGCAAATTACCTCTCCTTAGGTGCTAGAGGAAAGACTGCGGCGCAAATGTTGGCCGAATTTCAAGATATGAAGGCGCATGGTTTAACCAATGTTGCCATTGACCATGAGTATAAATTAGATGGCACCGGCAAACCCGATCTTTCTAAATTATCGCCAGTGTTGGATTTGTATAGAGAGGCTGGGTTTTCATCGAAGAGATTTCTCTATGTTGATTGGAATGTTACTTATTACAATAACACGACCCGTTATAAGGAGAAGTTAAGTTCGATTTTTTCATTAGGGCAAAAAAAAGGTTTTAACGAGTTCTATGTCTATGGAAAAGACGAAGCTAGTTATGATGAGTTGCTTTCCTATAGAGATGCTTTCAACAAAGTCCATCAATCTGGGGGGAAAAATTTTATGGCTTGTAATCGCAATGTTGCTATATTGATGCGGGAAGTTATTGATGTGGCGATTTTACCACGCGATACATCTCTTGAAAATTTTAACACTCCTGACGAAAATTTGATTATTAATGGTGACATGAGTGTCGGATTGGAAGATGCCGGTGCCGGTTGGATATCAACCAACCGAGCCTTTCTGGATATTGAAAATGGTAAAGTAAATAAATTGTCAGGCGAATATGGCTATTTAGTTCAACAACTTCCTTTTGAAAAGGGTAAAAGTTATTTGTTGGAGTACGATATTGGTTCCCTTGTGAAGACGACAGGATTTATTCTGGCCGCTGGCGGCGGAAGCTGTGTTGCTTCTGATATATTGTTAGCTACTCAACCTGGGAAAAACTCTGTTATCTTCACTAGTGATGCTGATGGTTCAAGTCTCAGATTTGCTTTCGGTTCGGCAGATCAGTTTGAGCTGGATAATGTTGTGCTCAAGGAATCTTCAGCCGTATCGATTGGGGCTCAAATTGTTCCATGGGCATATAATGGGCCTCAAGCTGGGAAAGAAGTTCCTGGAACCTACCAAGACAGATTTGGTGTTAGTTTGCTAGAGGATGGCTACCGAGGCGAGTGTAACTATGCTTACCAGAGTGGTGACTGTTGGAATGATTGGGCTGATGATACTTGGCGACCTCATGTGATGGCATACCCTACAGCTGTAAAACCGATACCGACACTACAATGGGAAGGATGGCGAGAAGGTATAGACGCCATGCGGTACAATGTTACTCAGGTATCTTTGCCTTTGAGTAACCCGAAGAATCTGAGGGTTAAATAAGTTTTTTTAAAATGGTCAAAAGCGACATTTGCTCAAGGTTTATTCTAACAGATAAAACCTGGCCCTCAGGGCTAGGTCACAGAGTCGAGAGCCTCTTCCCTTGTGGTTCTTGTCTGTATAAAGATAAGTATCTTAGCTTGCGTTTAGTCCGGCTCTGCCGGAAGCAAGCCAAAGCCGGTCCCTCTGAACCCGGTTTTTTACTATGAGACCTCTGAAAAAGGTTCCGTTTTTGGCCATAATTGGCATACGTCCTTAATTTGACAAAACTAAAACAACAAAAATAGACGTTATTAGCCTGTTTTGGAAAATTATTTTTAATTTTTCATGTTTATTACTACGTTCTTCTGATTTCAGGCGCACTTATCTTGTTACAAGCGTTAAAAAACTAATAATGAGTAGGCTCGTCGCATATTATACGCAATAAATATGAGCAAAAGATGAACCTTGTTTCTGAACAGACCAAGATAACGGGCTCTATTATGACCCCACTTGAATTTTATGATACCAAAAGGGCTCTCTACCTGAGCCCTGATCTTGGAAAGTTTCTTATTCCTGGCCTTATCAGATTTAGAAAGAGGCTTTGCTCTAGCCCTCCGATTCATCAATTTGTTGTTCATGCCCCTTGTTTCAAGTTCCTCTGTCCTTTCTTTACCGTCATAGGCCTTGTCAGCATACACACCCTGTTCATTTCCGCTGACGAGTTCATCAAATATCTCGTGATCATTGACCGTGGCATTGGTCATTTCTGTTTTTCGAGCTATGCCGTATCCCTGATCCACTCCTCTATGGACCTTGTATCCATAACAATATTTCTTGTTTTTACCCTTTCCTTTGGCACCCCATGCAGCATCAGAATCCCTGGCTTCTTTCCCTTTTGCTGGTGGTTTAGTAGAGGCCTGATAGAAAGATGCGTCAATCAAGGTGCCAGTTTTTACAATAAGCCCTTTTTGTTCAAATTGTTTGTTGATTTCTTCAAACAGGTCATCACCCAATCCTATGCTGCCAATATAGTTTCTAAAGTTGCAGATGGTCGTCTCATCTGGTCCGGTATCAGCGATATCCATACCGAGAAAGATCTTGAAAGAGATCCGGTCATTGATATGGGCTTCAGCCTTGAGGGTCCGACAGGTTGAAACACTGTTGCATGGGGAGTATCTTGAACATAAAGACAGGGTCATATGCAGGCCTTCCGGTATTAGAGGTGTGAAGGTTGCGGAATTTCTGCCTTATTGCCTCCCAATCGATAAGGTCATCTATCTTGCGCAACCAGTTAGTTTTATCTAATCACTTATTGATTTGGAGTTGTGCAAATAATAGTTGAGTTTTTTTCTTCTTTATCATCGTTATCTTTCCCGAATTGGATTCAGAGAGATTATATAATATTAAGTAAGATATATCAAGATATTAGCATTAGTATTAGTTATATTTTAAAATGAGTTAAAAAATTTCTCAGAGGTTTCACTATATCTTTAGTTTGATGAAGACTTTTTGTAGTATAATCGCATATTAAAAATAAATTTATGGTGTAGCTTTATATTGACCATAATTTTTTGTGTGCTAATCAGTGATGAAAAATAGAACAATAAACTTAATCTATGTTCCTTTGCTGCTGATGTTTGTTAGTTTACTTTCTTCGGTTTTGAAAAATGATCACGGTGGTGAAATTGTGACCTTAAGTCTGGCGAACTTATTCAGGATAATATCTGTAATAGGGGCCGGATGTGTAGCGGCAGCATATATTATTGTGGGAAATCGTTTATTATCAATGTTTAAGGCTCCGTTTGTCTTTTTTTTATTGTATGCAATCATCGCAATAGTCTCAGCTGGTTATGCCAGTCATGGGTTTTATGCATTGTGGAAGTCATTAGAGATTTTTATTGGTGTACTTTCAGTCGCAACGGTATTGACGCACAAGGGTGGTAAAGAGGCTTTAATGGGTGCCTACCGAGTAACAAAAAAATTTTTTATTTTTTTGTTACTTTCCGTTGTTGCCGGAGCTTTTCTTTTTCCTGATCAAGCATTCACTTCGGCCCGAGGAATACTCAGTATTCAATTGAAAGGGGTTATGGTTCCCTTAAATCCAAATACGCTTGCATTTGTGAGCGCTTTTTGTGGATTGTTTTCTTTTGTTAAAATCGTTAATGGTCGTATAGAAAAAGCTAGAGTTTTTCATTATGTTTTATTTGTGGCCTCACTTGCTACTCTCATCCTGGCACAATCCAGAACAAGTTTGATTGCTTTTGTCGTAGCTGTGTTATGTTTTTTATTCTTTTGCCGACGCTATAAATTGCTCATAACTGTTATGATAATGGCGATAGTTCTGTTGTCGTTACAGACCCTTAGAGAAGGAACTTTCGGTTATGTCAGAAGGGGACAAAACGCTGAACTTGCTATGTCACTTTCAGGAAGAACCATTGCTTGGGAAATGGCTTATAAACAGTTTCTGAAATCGCCATATATGGGCAGTGGTTTTGCCTCTGCTGGCAGATTTGATGTGCTCAGAGGTGGAGCTATGAGTTCTCTGCATGGCTCGATTTTTGACGTTTTAGTTGGGGTCGGTCTCTTTGGTGCGATTCCTTGGATAATGGGAGTCTTCTGGACGTCTATCAGATTGGTTTGGCCTAAGGGTAGGATGAGTATGCGGACGAGAAGCCCCATTGAAATAATATTTAGAGCCGAACTGATTGCTGTTGCGGCACTAATCTTGATTCGCTCTATTACAAGTTCAGATCTTGCTTTGCATGGCGCGACTCTATTGCTTTTTTTGCTTTTGGTTGCCTTCGCATCGGAGCCAGAAAAAACTGTTAATAATAGTACACCTGGAGAAGTTTGACGTTTCAGTATGATAGACAATTTTTTTAATAAATATAGTCGGGCCTCCGTCATTTTTGCCGACCAGGCGATGGTCAGCGGGGTCAATTTTTTAACGGGCCTGCTTTTTGCCCGATTTTTAGGAATTGAGGAGTTTGGTCGTTTCACACTAGCCTGGATGGTCGTACTTTTCGTCAACAGCCTTCAGATGGCTTTGGTATCATCGCCAATGATGGCGATTGGCCCTAAACAAGAACCCAAGGGAATTTGTTTTTACTATACGAGTGTCATGGTACAGCAGCTGATTTTTGGCTTACTATCCTTTGTCTTTGTCTTTGTCTTTGTAAAGATAAGTGATTGTATTTTCCCCAAGTGGGATATAGAGAATATCGCTTTACCACTGGCCTCTGTTGCTTTTTGTTTTCAAAACCAGGATTTTTTCAGGCGTTACTTTTTTACCAGAGATGCTTTCCTGCAGTCCTTAATAAGCGATGTGATCAGTTATTTAGGGCAACTTATATTGTTGGTTATCATGTTTTGGAAAACCAGCATGGAAACGTCTACCGTACTCTGGGTTATTACGTTCACCTCAGCGCTGTCTATTATCTTTGCGCTGTGGATGTTAGAGGAAATGAAATGGTCATCGAAGGTGTTCTTTGTAACCATCAAACGGCATTGGGATTTTGCCAAATGGATCGCCGCCTCGGCAATTCTGCATTGGAGTTCCGGCAATCTGTTTTTTATTGTTACAGGTAATCTTTTAGGGATTGGGGCGGTTGGGGCGATGAAGGCATCACAAAATATCATGGGGGTTGCCCATATTCTTTTCCAGGGATTTGAAAATATTGTTCCCATCAGCGCCAGTAAAGCATTACATCTCGGCGGCAAGAGAGCGATGTTCAGATATTTGGGCAAGGTGACTTTAGGTGGTGGCGTGCTATTGGTTTGTTTCTCATTGATTGTGGCTTTAAAGCCTGAGTTGTGGTTAACAATGCTGTTCGGTTCCGAATACCAGGGATATGGCAATGTGTTACGCTGGTTTTCCCTTATTTATTTGTTAATGTTTCTAGGTTTTCCCTTACGGAGTGGCTTAAGGGCTTTAGAATACACCAGACCAATTTTTTTATCGTACTTTCTGGCAACGATTTTTACCATATCAATGTCATACTTTTTGATCGTCAGGTTTGAATTGCTAGGTTCAATGTTTGGTCTGTTTGTCGTTTATTGTCTGCTGGCAATGGTACCTTTTTGGACTTTGATAAATTTTGCACACATTCAGGATAGATAGTTGCCTAATATATTGATATAGGTTTTGGGTAACTCTTAGTTATATTTTCATAATCGAATTTGAGTGCTTGGCTTAGATATGGTGCAAAAGGATAAAAGATCGGTGCATTTTGAGAAACTGGAACCTGGATCTGAGTTTCTAATTGCTCTTTTCGCAAATTTAAAAGATAACCTTCTCGATTACTGTGTTTTGCGTAACTATAAATCTCTGCCATTTAGCACTGGTGGTAGCGATTTGGATATATTGGTTGCTGGGCATCATTTTAACAAAACAGTAGATCTGATTAAAACTTTAACCAGACAGTATGGAGGTAAAATAATTTGTGAAACCAAGGCGGATAAAGTCGTCAACCTATCAGTCTGCGGTTTTTATGATAATACTTGGTGGGGTATTAAGTTCGATCTGTTCTCATATGTTGGGACGAATGGTTGCTATATCCTGCTGGCTGACGAACTTTTGGCACGGTGCTTTGAATATAATGGGGTAATGGTAGCCAATGACCGGGACGGTGCTGTAATTGCTTTTCTTAAAGAACTAATCGGGGCAGGGAGAACTAGAAAAAATTATAGAACGCAGGCTTTGCAGGCATTTTCTCAAGAGCGGGGAAGGTATTTGAAATCTCTCAGTCATTACTGGGGAGATGAAGTTTACAAGACCCTTTTAGAACCGTTACTTTCTGGCGATCTTGTCGATTTTAAAATGGCTGGCAAAAGACTTAAAAGGGAGTGGTTGAACAATATGTTCCATCGGCAGCCCCTGCAGGTAGCCAGAAATCGCGTAGTTGACTTTTCCTTTCGAGTCAAAAGAGTTTTTTTCCCTGCAGGTTTCTCGGTTGCTTTTATCGGCACCGACGGCTCAGGAAAATCAACAATTATCGAGGGTATTCGTCCACCCTTGGAAGCGGCCTTGCACGCTTCTCTTAGGTATGAGCACATGCGTCCCAATCTGTTTCCCAGCTTATCGCGTTTGTTGGGGGGGGCAAAAACTTGACCTAGGCGGGCCGGTCACGAATCCGCATGCCAGCACGAGTTCCGGTTTTATTAGTTCCCTGTTTCGGCTTATCTACTATTCCTTTGATTATATTTTGGGACATTGGTTCAAGGTCTATCCCGGCAAAGTCAGGGAATCCAGCTTTTATGTTTTTGACCGTTATTTTTACGACTTTTTAATTGATCCTACACGAAGTAGAATTTCATTGCCAAAGTGGTTGATTAAATTATTTGCTGTCCTGATTCCTGCTCCTGACATCATCTTATGTCTCGGAGCAGATCCGGCAGTTATTCACGCCAGGAAACCCGAACTGCCTTTGGTCGAAGTGGAACAACAGGTCCGAGAACTGGAAAAATTCTGGGACAGTTCGCCAAATGCAATCTGGATCGACACTGCTCAATCAGTTGAGAAATCAGTTGACCAGGCATTAAAGACCATTACTGATCATATGGCAGCACGATATGAGTAGCAAATTCCGATTGGGTGATGAACGGTGTGCGTCATGGAAAATTCTTCTTCCTTTTTTCAAAGGGATTAAAATCCTGGTTGCAGGAGGAAATACTTGGCTATTAAACAGTCTTGCCAGGTCTTATGAAGCGGTTGATTGTCTTTTTAATAACTTTAAAGAAGACAATGCAGATATAGAGAAAGAAGTTGACCCGCACTTGAGAAACCGGATCAGGCGCTTTTCAGCTATCAAGCAGTGTGCTCACCACTATGATGTCATAGTATTAGCTGACGGTCAGAAGACAACCCAATACAGTTTTCAGCATATAACAAGCTTGCTAAAAAAAAACGGTTTGCTCATTCACATAGGAATCGGTAACAAGCTACTAAGAAACAACTGGTTTCGCCGGATTGGCTATTACAACTGTCAATATTACGCTGCTCTGCCGGCCTCAGCACCCCGCATTTTTTTCCCTTTATGCCCTAAGAAATTCCGGCAAAAATGCCTTTCATTTCATAAACCGGGAAGTCAGAAAGCAAGGTTAGGCCTAAAATTGCTTGAGGCCATGAGTCGCTTAGATTTTATCATGCCTCTACGGCGGCATGGAGTTATTATTGCCAGCCAAAAAGCGTTGGAAGATCGGAACGACACGCTCTCCTCCTGGCTAGGGGAGGCTCTTTCTCGAAAGATTGAAAATATAGCCATTTACTGTGGCTCGGACTCGCCACGCCGAAAAATAACCCTACTGGCCGAAGCGGAAAAGCAAGCAAGGGCGATCGACTTTGTGGTGAAAATTGCAGACACCCCTGAAGGAGCCACCGCAATCAGACAGGAGGGCGAGGCGCTCCAAGCGCTGGAAGGTGCAAAACTGTTTTGCGAGGTACCACAATTATTTTTGGAAGATACCTGGCAAGGGCATGCGATCCAGGTACAAAGCGCCTTACCACTCAGCACCGGCCCGCAGATTCCAGAATTAACAGTTAATCATCTTCGGTTATTGGCCTCGCTTTCCAGATTGGATAGACAAGAAATACCTCTCTGCAAAACAACATCCTGGAAATCAATCCAACTGGCTCAAAAATCAAATGAATTTGAAAAATGGCCTTTACCAGTACAAAAATTATTAAAAAATTTATTAAGTGAAGAATTCGGCAGTGCTGAGATTGTATGTCATCGGACCCATGGTGATTTTGCTCCCTGGAACATTCGAGTGAAAAAGGATAAATTCTATGTATTCGATTGGGAAGACAGTCTTAAGGACGGTCTGCCTTTCTCAGACGCATTTCATTTCATTTACCGTCAGGCCTCGCTCGTTGGACCCTGGCCGGGAGGAGAAGTAATAGGTAAATTGTTAGGACAAAAATTAAAGCAGTTAGCGGAAATGGCCGGATATTTTCCGATGTATGAGACTATGTATAGCAGTATTCTTGCAACATTGATGATGCAAGAATATCTAAAGCGACCTCATCCTCATATAATCGAACTAATATCTGTATTACTTAGCAAAAGCCGTGGATAAACTACTTAAGATTCTTATTTCTGCCTATGAATGCAGTCTAGTCCTTGGTTCTAAACATGGAATAGGATGGGGATTTAGCTTTGCACTTGCACAGTTTCATGATCTCTGGGTTATGACGGAAAAAATTCAGTCAGAAGAAAAGGTGTCGTACTCTCGGAAGTTTATGGCCTGCGTCTTATTATTGGTTTTATAGGTCGTGGCAACAAAAAGCCTTTAAACTTGCCAAAAGCATCCACAAAGAAATTGGCTTTGACATTATCTATCAACTCAATATGGTTGATTTTCCTGAATTTGGCTATCTCTGGCGACTGAATGCGCCATTTGTCTAGAGTTCAACCGGCGGTATTGTGAAGATGCCAATGCGTTTTGTGTTACTTCGCGGTATATATGGTTCGCTTTATTATTCAGGCCGAAATTTTTTAGACTATTACATGTCAAAAATTTACAGGAAGCGGAAATAAATAAAGGAAAATCAGCTCTCCTTACTATTCTTAGAGAAATTATGTGAACGGGAAACATACTGACAGTCTGGTACCGATATTGATGTATCACAAACTAGATGCTAGTCTAAGAACACAGGTTGGATGGCAACAGCGATTGCGAAATCCCTCTGTACTGTCAATCAAAGATTTCGATTCGCAAATGAGTTATCTTCAGTCTCAAGGTTATAGATCCATATCGCTAAATGATTTTATAGCTTATATGAGAGGTAAAGATACACTCCCTGGAAAGTCGATAATAATCACCTTTGACGACGGTGATGCTAGTCATTACTCAATGGCCTATCCGATTCTGCTTAAATATGGCCTTAAGGGTACGTTCTTTGTAATTACTGATGCCATAGACTCGCCTGGTAGCTTATCGCTGACACAGATGAAAGAAATGCTCAGGAATGGAATGGCAATTGAGTCTCATTCTGTTACTCATCGTCTCCTACCCAGTCTTCCCAAACAGGAACTCATGAGAGAATTAAGAGAATCGAGGAAAATATTGGAAGAAAAACTCGGTAAAGCTGTGGACTTCTTTGCAGTACCAGGTGGGATATACAACAGTGAGGTTATCACAATGGCGCGGAAGGTAGGCTATCTTGGGATGGTTACTTCTAAGTTGGGAATGAACGATATCACAAGTGATGAGTACTGCCTTATGAGAATTGAGGTCCGGCTGGGAACTTCATTGCGGGATTTCGTCAATCTTATAGAAGGGCGCAGATTATGGCTGAAGCAACTCAGACAATCAATGGTAAACGCAGTAAAAAAAACTCTGAGAGTCAATAATTATGAGCGGATAAAAAAAGGTCTCCTCAGACTTTCTGAAAGATAGCAGAATTAGTGGATAGACGACTCAAGATTCTCATTTCTGCCTATGCATGCAGTCCTGTTCGTGGTTCTGAGCCTGGAATGGGATGGGGTTTTATCTCAGCACTTGCACGGTTTCATGACCTCTGGGTCATTACGGAAAAAGAAAAATTTCAGAAAGAAGTAGAAAAAGGGGTAAAAAATAATCCAGGAATATCCGAACATGTTAGATTTTTCTTCATTCGGAAGCAGAGACACGGTAAACTCAGGAAGGTCTGGCCCCCATCTTATTATTGGTTTTACAGGGCGTGGCAAAAGGAGGCATTCAAACTTGCCCAAAGTCTCCACAAAGAAATCGAGTTTGACATTGTCCATCAGCTCAATATGGTCGGTTTCCGCGAGCCCGGTTTTCTTTGGCGCCTTAATGCCCCATTTGTCTGGGGTCCAATAGGCGGCTTTGTCCAGATGCCCATGCGCTTCGCTCCCCTTCTTGGTACCTATGGCTCTATCTATTATACAGGTCGGAATTTTTTAAACTGGCTGCAAATCAAAACCCTTTCCAGGCCTCACAAAGCGGCTAGGCATGCCGGAATTGGTCTAATCGCTGCCACCTCTGATATTGCGAAAAGTATTCATAATTGCTGGCATAAAGATAGTCATATCATTTGCGAAGTTGGTCCGCCTGACATAAAAAGCATCTCCTTTTCCAGAAAAGGAGATAACGAGCCTTTAAGGTTGATTTGGAGTGGACAGCATGAGCCCGGAAAGGGGTTGCCCATTCTATTAAAGGCCCTTAACCTCATAAAAATCTCCACAAATTGGAGGCTGGATATCCTGGGTGAAGGTCGAGAAACTTCAAGGTGGAAACATTTGGCAATAAAGCTTGGAATTGTGAATAATTGTCACTGGCATGGATGGATTATCCGGGACGAATGTCTCAAAAAAATGCAAAAAGGCCATGTCTTTATAGCTTCCAGCCTGCAGGATCTTACCTCAACCGTCATTATTGAAGCCCTGGCAACGGGTCTTCCGGTGATCTGTCTGGATCATTGCGGCTTTGCCGATGTCATCACGCCAAAGTGTGGGATCAGAATCCCGGTAACATATCCGCAAAAGGTCATTAAAGACATGGCGTGGGCGATTCAGCATCTTGCCAATAATGAATCTTTACGTCAACAGATGGCGGGTGAAGCTCTCAAGCGGGCTGCTGAATTCAGTTGGGATAATAAGGTAAAAAAATTAAATGAAATTTATAAGCAAGTCATGAAGGAGTGGTCTTATCAAAGTATTGCTAGTTCATGAATATTATCGTTCCAGCAGCCCCTCTGGAGAAGATAAGTTCTTTGAGCGAGAGAAGGAGTTGCTTAAGCAAAGTGGTTTAAAGCTGGAATCAGTCATTTTTAAGAATGATGTTATCGGCACAAAATATGGACCCTCTATTTTCAAGACAGCCCTCTATACTCCATGGTCGCCAATCGGCAAAAAAATGGTCAAAGAGGCTATTCATAAATTCAGACCTGATCTCGTCCATTTCCATAACACTTTTCCGGTACTATCTCAGTCTGCTATTTATCAGGCAAAAAAGATGGAATGTGCTACTGTACAGACCATGCACAATTTCCGTAGTGTCTGTGCTCAGGCCATGTTGATGAAGTGCGGTGGAATTTGCGAAAAATGTATTGGGAAATATCCATGGCCAGCTCTAGTTGCTAAATGCTACAGAAATTCCTTCCTGGCGACAGTTCCTCTGGCAGCCAATATAAGCTTGCACCGGTTTCTCAAGACCTGGCAAACCAGAGTTGATAGAATTATTGTCCTGTCGGAGTTTAATAAAAATAAATTTATAGAGGCAGGTTTCCCGGTCCGCAAAATGAGAGTAAAACCCAATTTTTTTGAAAATAACTGGCATGTTTACGAATCCGGAATGGCAAAAGAAAATAACTGGCTCTTTATCGGCCGGCTCAAAGAAGAAAAGGGCGTTCAATTTTTGCCTGCAGTTTGGAAACAGCTGGACGAACAAGCACCTTTGTTGAACATTGCGGGCAGTGGGCCATATCTTGAAACTTTAAGAGCAGAGATCAACTCTCTGGGGCTGGATAAAAAGATCATTCTGCATGGGCACTGCTCTTCTGACAGGCTACAGGAACTTCTCAAGAGGTCAAGTCTGTTGGTATTCCCATCTATCTGGTATGAAGGATTTCCACTGGTAATCGGCGAGGCTTATGCGGCTGGAGTTCCTGTAGCCGCATCCCAAATAGGCACTCCAGCATATATTGTCCGGAATAATATCACAGGTGTTCATTTCCATCCGGGTGATATTAATGACATGGTTAAAAAACTTTCTTTTCTTATCATGCATCCAGAACTTTTGAGGCAAATGGGCGTTAATGCCAGAAAAGAATATGAAGACAAATATACTCCGGAAAGAAATTTCCAGCTCATCATTGATATTTATCGTGAAGCCATCGATGAATGTTCAACGAATAAAGAAATATTAAAACATAAATGAGCATCGAATTATTTGGATATAGAATCAGCAACCGAGGATTAGAAATTGATTTATCTTCTGTTTTTCAGGCGATAAATGCCCGCAGGAAAACCTTCTACATGGCATGCGCAAACCCACATTCTTTAATAATAGCTTCTAAAGACAAAATTTTCCAGGAGTCATTAAAGAAAGCTGATATCCTTATTCCGGATGGTACCGGGATAATCATTGCAGCTAAAATTTTAGGCCTGCCATGCACTAAGAAAATAGCTGGAATCGATTTTTTTCTTGGCCTCTCCCGTAAAGCAAATAGAGGGAAAAAAATTAGATATTTTTTCCTCGGATCTTCCGAAAAAGTGTTGGAACTTATAAAAGTACGAATAAAACGAGATTTTCCGGCCATTGAAGTTTGCGGGACATATTCACCCCCCTTTAAGTCAGAATTCAGTCAGCGAGATAACCTAGCCATGATTAACGCCATTAATAATGCTCGACCCGACGTACTATGGGTTGGTATGACTGCACCAAAACAGGAAAAATGGATATATAAAAATAAATCTAAATTACAGGTGCCTTTTATCGGTGCAATAGGGGCGGTTTTTGATTTTTATGCTGGAACCAAAAAACGGTCTTCCGATTTTTGGATTAATATTGGACTTGAATGGCTGCCCAGGTTTCTAAAAGAGCCAAGGCGGCTCTGGGAAAGGAACCTGAAATCTACGCCTATCTTTCTGGGATGGATAATAAAAGAAAAAATCAAACAAATCAGCGGAAATTGACATAAAGTGTGTCGCCATAGGCGACCCGTGTCAGAAAAAAGTCTTAGACACGGATTTCACGGATTAAAACAACCACAGACAAGGCTGGTGTGTGCTTTATTGAGATTCCCTGATAAGAATATCGTGAGTTCCGATTTCTCGAAAAATCAATCTGTTTTCAGAAAATTGAAAAGTGAAACGATATTTCACGGTAATTGATCCCAGCCACCTGTTCTTTGTTTCCCTCAATTCGCTTAACCCTGAGCGATGGATGTGACGTTTGTTTCAAAACTAGAGATAGTCTTTCATCAAAGGCTTTTTGAATTTCTTTGGGTAACTTATTATATTCTTTTTTGAATCACCTGCTGAACTGATAGACTGTCAGTTTTTCAACCATTTTAATGCTTCTTCCACAGACTCGAATTTGGCTGAAAGCTGATCTTTACCGATTTCCTCATCAATATCGGCTTCCATTTTTTGCCATTCTCTTGTCCAATACCATCCCTGCGAAGGATCAATAAGTTTTCTGGACTTCAAGACAATCTGACTCTTTTCAATATCCATCTCAACATAGTCGCCTTTTTCGATCCCGAGAGTAATCATAATCTTCTTGGGTATACGAATTTGCCCCTGAGGGCTTATTTTCATTATTGTTGACTTTGCCATGGCTCCTTCTTTAAACAAATAAACTTTCAAACTATTTTAAATATTGTCTTTTTACAATCAAGTGAAATCCGAAACCGATACACAGAGATTTGGAATGTGATGTAAGGAACGCTGCCAATCTAAATAACAGATCTTGCCGAATCCTTTTGTCAAAGAATACCTCTGCTTAATAGGCTCTCAGTATCTTACAGGCAGGCAGAAGAATATAATTTTAGACACGGATTTCACGGAGTTTCGGAATTATACATTAGCAAAAAAGTGGCAGAAACAGAATTCCCTGACAGAGATGGGAAGTTAGAGGTCCAGAAGAATGCGGAGTCTGTCTTCAGCCTGGGATAAAGTTTCTTGATCCGCCTTTCCTAAGCGGTGTATTAGCCGTTCCTTTGAGACAGATCGAATATCCTCGCACTCGATAAAACTGACTCTGTTCAGACCACTTTTTGAAGGTTCTATCGAGACATGTGACCTGATTCCTTTTTTCCTGGTTGTAACCGGTAAAATAATGATGAGTTCAGCCGGACTCTGGTTGAAAAGGTCAACCGAAATAACAAGGCCCGGCCGTTTACCCGACTGCTCATGACCGCGGACAGAGCTTAAGTCGATAAGCCAGAACTCACCGCGCTTAGGTCTGACGTCAGTCATGCCTTTTCTCCGTCACCAAGTGTTATATCCCACTCTTTTCTCTCCTGCAGTTCATCGTGCCAGTTTTCATTATTTTCGCGCAAGCTGGCAAAGTCTGAGCTCAGACCCTCAAGAAAACACAGTCTTCTGTAATGTTCTACCGCCTGTTCCACAATAGCCTGCATCGATATGTTGTCCTGACTGGCCAAAGTTTTAAGCAACTGATGTGTGGTCTTGCTGATCCTGATTGTCGGTGTTGCCATGGCATCTTCCTCGCTTTTTTGTATACAAATTAGTATGCATAAATGAATACATTTTGTCAACATGAAAAACCAAATGCAGAAGAGCGGATGTTTTTGACATCATTGACTAAATTGAATGGTTTTCTGATCTTGACAAAGTGAATTGGCCGTATACCCACACAGACATCTTCTTCTGCGGAGTCCACAGAAGGAAAAAGTATCATCGCTTCGCAATAATGATTACACTGAAAAAAGCCTGAAAAGAGAAAAATTGTCAGACAGGTATTACATGGACTACATAGACAAAAGGCCAAGTACAAAAGAAAAGCCGGTTGCGAATTAAAAAAGAACCCTTGTAATCAGTGTGGCACTCCCAACGACCCGCTCGGGAAAAACTCTAGGACTCAACATAACGCGGCAATATGACGATTATGTTTAAAACTGAAGTGATTGGTT
>CAZPDU010000058.1:0-1939 GCA_964585405.1 uncultured Thermodesulfobacteriaceae bacterium
CTCCGCCTTTGGAACCAGGGCAGCCACTGAATCCACTACTATTAAATCTACTGCTCCACTACGCACCAAAGCGTCGACAATCTCCAGTGCCTGTTCACCATAGTCGGGCTGAGAGATCAAGAGGTCCCCTGTATTCACGCCAAGCTTGCCGGCGTAAACCGGGTCCATGGCGTGTTCCGCATCAATAAAAGCGGCTATGCCACCCAGTTTCTGGGATTCGGCAATCATATGAAGTGCCAGCGTGGTCTTTCCGGAAGACTCGGGACCAAATATTTCCGTTATTCTGCCTCGAGGCAAACCTCCAACGCCGGTTGCCAAGTCAACCGTAATGGAGCCTGTTGGAATTACAGCGACATCTTCCACAGCGCCTCGATCACCAAGCCGCATAACAGATCCCTTACCAAACTGTTTTTGTATCTGGGCAATGGCTATATCCACGGCCTTTTCCTTGTCTTTTCTGTTTGGATCAGACATATTGTCCTCCTGGTGAAATTATTCCAGCAATCAGATAGCCAGACAACTGATTAATCTTAACTCAAATGGGGAAAAAATCGATATGTGATGACACATTGAAAGTATAAAGCCCAAGCCGGCGACGGGTGCTTGGATTTTCTGCCCGAAGTCATCATGTATTACTCCACAGGTATACCATAACTAATTGGAAACTCTTCAAACTATCAGTCAAAACATTCAAACTAATGATTTAGGGAGATAACCGCCCCGCAGCCACCTTCAACAAAATTTTTACCCCAGCCCTTTTTAAACAGACCCATGGCTTCCCCCCCTGTACAGTGGCTTGGAGCGACCTTTTCTACACCAAGCCCCTTAAGCTCTTGGACAATTTCACGAATTAGCTCTGTGGACATGCCTCCGAGATGAAATCCACCAACTACCATGTAAATGTTTTTTTTATGCAGAGTTTTCACCTTCTGAACTATCTGCACTACGCCTGGATGAGCGCAACCGGTAATAATGACAAGGCCCTTTGGGGTTTCCAGGACAAGACTTTGCTCTTTTATCCAGTCGCCCATTTCCCCGGTTGAGTGAACCTGGGCGAAAAGCTGTGCCGGTTTATTCACTCTCTTGACATGTGCTCCATATTCTTGCACTCCCTTCATGAATGAGGCCGGAAAGGATTCCGGCAGGTAGACAGTAACTTCTGGATTCTGCTGAAGAAATCTTTCCAGGCCGCCGCAGTGATCGGCATGTATGTGAGAGAGGACTACAATACTTATTGATCCTGGATTAATGCCCAGACCCTTCATGTTGGAAAGGAGGATATCACCGTCACTGCCGGTATCAAAGAGTATTGTGTGCTGGAAGCCCTCGATCAGACATGAAAATCCCCAGGCGGTCTTTAGACGGGAGGCATAGGGTATGTTGTTGAACACGATGGTGAGTCGATAATAAGGGCCACTTTCAGATACATCAGCGCCTGAATAGGCTGGAGTGCCGATCAGTACGGATAACGACATTAATACAGATTTTCCCAGGATGTCCATGGCTGCCTAACTCCAAAAACCTCTTATAGACCAATTATATTGTCAATTGAACTGGATATTAATGACCTTAAACCTTGTGTTGCGTACATTGTGGATATTAATCTTTCTCTGCTGGTATTGTATCAATAGAGGCAAAACCAGGTTCATGAAGAGGGATCAATATCTCGGCCATATCTCTTACTTTCAGCATTATGTCGTATGCCTCGTATGCATTGACATGGGTCCCAGGCGGTATAACATCCATCTCCATTGCTGTTATCTCCCTTGGAGGATAGAAATTTTCCATGATTACGCAGAATCCGGTTATAGCTGCCAGTCCCTGAGACGTATCTATAAGTACTGTCAACCCCCCTTCCGTATGAGCCGGCGTATGTATGACACGAATGCCAGGGAGTATCTCCTCACCGCCGGTTACCGTTTTGATCTGTCCGGCCTCT
>CAZPDU010000059.1:0-11261 GCA_964585405.1 uncultured Thermodesulfobacteriaceae bacterium
TTTTTATGCACCTCATCTTCATTATGCAGAGTGGCCCTGCTAACTGTAACACCCCCTACATCCACAGGTTCCAGGAGTGCCACCGGCGTGAGTATGCCGGTCCTTCCTACTTGGACAATAATATCTACCAACTCAGTCACTTCTTCTTTAGGAGGAAATTTCCACGCCAAGGCCCACCGAGGGCTGCGATGTCGAACGCCCAGCTCTTTCCTTATCTTATAATCATCGATCTTGATTACTATTCCGTCTATTTCATAATCCAGCTCATCCCGCTTTTTCAGATAATGTTGATGATAAGCCTTGATCTTTTTTAAGGAAAAACACCTCTTATTAAAGGGACAGGTCTTCAGCCCCCAAAACGAAAACTGATTAAGGGCCTTCCAGTGCGATGAAAAAGCCTTTCCTTCAATATTGAGAATATCGTAGAAAAAGACATCGAGTGGTTTGTGAGCCACTTTTTGGGGATCGAGCTGTCGTAAAGTGCCTGCAGCTGCATTCCTTGGATTGGCAAAAGGCTCTTGACCTTTCTCTATGCGTTTCTTGTTTAAATTCTGGAATCCATCCTTATGCATAAAGACCTCGGCCCGTAAGGAAAGAAAAGAAGGCGGACTCATTTTTTCGTCCTGTAATTGCAGTGGAACAGTATGAATGGTTTTTAGATTCTCAGAAATGTCTTCTCCGACTTTTCCATCTCCTCTGGTCGCCCCATATTTAAATTTGCCATTTTCGTAAACTACTTCCACAGAAAGCCCGTCAAATTTCGGCTCCAATACATAGGCAATCTTTTTCTTTTTGGTATTTAGTGAAATGAAATCAAAAAAATTTTCGATGTCTTTTCCATCTAGCACGGCATTCAGGCTAAGCATCAAAGAGGCATGGCGTACATCCTCTATCTCATCTGCGGGCTCGGCCCCTACTCTCCTCGTAGGGGAGGTCTCGGACTGAAGCTCAGGGAAGGTCTCCTCTATTCCCTGAAGTCTGTGAAAGAGTTTGTCATATGTGGCATCAGAGATTTCCGGCCTGTTTTTTACATAATAAAGATAATCGTAGTACAAGATCCCCTCTCGTAAAGATGCCGCTTCTTCCCGTGCCTCATCCTTTGATAGATCTTGGATCGGCTTAAAATCAGTTGCAGGGTGCTTTTTAAAATCCATTCTGATTTGTGCCTTCTATGTCTTCTGACAGTTGGCACAGTAATAAGCTGTACGGCCGGAGATCTTTGTCTTCTTGAGTTGCCGCTTGCATTTTGGACACTTTCCTTTACTGCCTCGATGGCGTGTTATATAGGATTGGGGAAACTTCTCCGGGTTTGCTTGATGAGCTATAGCGGTTTCCAAGACTTTTTCCAGTACGAAAAAGAGACGTCGAAGCTGTTTATCTCCTAATTGTTCTCCACGGATCTGTGGATAGATCTGCGCCTGAAAGAGAATTTCATCTGAATAGACATTACCGATGCCTGCTATCACTTTCTGATTCATAAGAACGGATTTGATCGATGCCCGCCTCTGGATGATCGCCTCTTTGAACGTATTGAAATCCAGATCTGACGACAAGGCATCCGGACCGAGATTCTTATCTTGTATGAACTGATTAAAATCATCAACCAGAGTGATTTTACCAAGTTTCCTTTGACAATCATATGCCAAGTGATATCTGTTTGTGAAACTGATCAACAATCGTGCATGCGGAGTTTCTTTTTCTGCCTTCATAAAGTACTTTAAGAAACCCGTCATACCAAAGTGCATAACCAGACATTTGCTGCTGTCAAGAAGGACACCAAGATATTTCCCGTATCGAACTGTGGCTTCAAAGTATTTGCCTTTTAAATTCTCTTTTAATTGTGGCACAGATATATGCTCAAGTATCTCTGGACTGAGAATATTCACTGCCTTGATCTTTTTGTGCAGTGAGGTGGCAGATAAATAACGTCTGAAAGTCTCGACATCCGGTAATTCAGGCATCTGAGTCTCCTGTCAGCTTAAACATGTCATTTTCGAGTCATCTTCTCGAAAATTCGATATCAGTCTATTATCAAAGCGTTTCAACAACAGGTATCAAAATAGCAAAACCTACAATACCGTTATAGACAAATCCTATTTCTATCTCCGTCCTTAGCCATGTCTGTCAACGATGCATCGATCGATCATTCACCATTTTCCATAATCTATTTTGGCTATACAAAAAATGGTAAAAATGGCTTTAGGAAATTAAAGTAATACCAAATATTCTTCCGAAAATTGAGAAAAAGGTTGATCATAGACTACTGAATAGCAGTACAAAAACTCTTAAAACTCCATCTCCAACAACTTCTAAAGCATTAAATGCGTGTATCACTGTTGAGTTCGAACTGTCAAGATATCAAATAATATTTTTGGGTCCGTTTCCAGTTATAAAAAATTCAGTAGACTCATGCAGCGCAGATTATTCTCTTTGGCTGCTTTGGCGACTTTTTCAATGAAAGGTTATGGTTGGTTCTTCGGATTCGGACCAGCAATCTGCCTGTGTGTATCTGCATAAATATAGGTCATCAAATTCCTCATGGATTGACAGCCCATAACCCGGCTTTGGCCTTCTGTATGGGAACCCTTTATCCTGCCTTCAAAGACCACGATCCTAAATATCGGAAAAATAACATTCATGTCCTGGATCAGGCTTATGATTCTCATCTCAGAACCGCATTACGGACAAATCAGGTAATCGACTTCCTAGATCTTTTTGATAAGCTCCCTCTAAATGTTTTTCGTGGATGCTCTAGAGATCTTTGCCTTGTGGACTTCGGAGAATTATTGCGCTGTGTAGATTCGAAAGGGGTATCAAAAATTCTGTCTGGTTACACATATTAGGGGCTGTATTTTCAGAAGGGTCCTTTTATTGAGAGAAGACTGAGGTAAACAGATCGTCTTTAAATGCCTAAAATGAGCGATTGGAGGTACATGATAGTCGGGGGTAAGGTTCGTATACCTCAGGTGCTTTCATCCAGATATCTCAAAGATTCAGGGCTACCCCGACTTACAGATAACTATTATTTTCATTGGAATAGATCTCTAACACAGCTTTGATAGGGTTAAGCCCTTTTCCACCACCTCTACTCCGAGCTGACCGAATTATGCACACAGGTCTTCTAACTCTGTCCTGTCATACCAATTTTTTATCCAGAATCTCTCTCAACTTCTGGGACAGTTGTTTCATGTTGAATGGCTTTTGGATAAAACCATCGCACCCCTTGTCCATGATCTCGCGGGCCTTCCCGTTGATGCTATAGCCACTCGAGAATATGACTTTAATATCGGGTTTTAGCTCTCTCAGTCTGTCAAATGTATCAAAACCGCTCATATCCGGCATGATAATATCTAAAATGACTATATCGATTCTGTCCATATTTGCATGGAAGATCTCTGTTGCCTCTTTTCCGCCCCTAGCTACAAAAACTTCATATCCCAATTTTTCCAGGAATTGCTCTCCTATTTCAACAATCATCTCCTCATCATCCACAAACAGAACAGTCTCGAAACCCCTCAATAGATCTTTAGAGAATTCCTTTTCGTCAATGACCTCCTTTTCTGATGCAGGCAGATAGATATTGAAGGTAGCCCCTTCTCCTCTTTCGCTACAGACATTGATAAAACCACCATGATTTTTGATGATATCATACGCAGAAGCCAAACCCAGACCCGTACCCCCGCCCATCCTATTGGTCGTAAAAAACGGATCAAATACCCTTTGTCGGGTCGCTTCATCCATGCCCACCCCTGTGTCCATTACAGATATCTTCACGTATTTGCCTGGTGCTATTGCAAATGGCCTTACGTAATTCTCGTCAAAATGGACGTTTTCTGTTTGAAGGTATAAATCCCCGCCGGACGGCATGGCCTGCCAGGCATTCACATAAAGATTCATTAGAACCTGCTCGATCTGACTGCGGTCCGCCTCTATTACACAGACGTCTTTCTGGTATTTCCCGTGAATATGAATCTCCTTTTTTGTCCGGCCGAACATACGCGAACCTGTCTTTATCAGTTCGTTGATGTCAATCGGCTTGACTTCATATTTTTCACCCCTGGCAAAATTCAAAAGCTGTTTCGTGAGATCTGCCGCGCTCTTTATATAATCCTCTATCCCCTTGAGGTGCTCAAAATGAGGATGGGAAGGACCAGTATCGGTCAGCATCAAAGAGGTTCGCCCCTGAATACCCATGAGCAGGTTATTAACGTCATGGGCAATGCCGCCACTTAAAGTGCCTATCGCCCCCATCCTCTGTAATTGCTGAAATTGCGCTTCTAATGTACGCTGCTCGGTAATATCCTTAAGAAGACCCACCATTCCGGTTACCTCTCCCGACATATTTATGTTAGGAGCACCGCTCGCACTGAAAAGACGAGTAGATCGATCCTTATGAATGATTTTGGCCTCAATATCTTTAAATGTTTCTCTTTTGTCTATTAAGTCCTTTAATATATGGACATATTCCCTGGCCTCTTCCTCTTTGACAAACTCGACAAAATACTTCCCCAGAACCTCTTCCGGCTCATATCCCAATATGGTTTTCAATGCTGGATTAACATAAGTGAATGACCCGTCGAACTTCAGTGTGTATATAATATCTGGAGCGTTCTCGCTAAGGGACCTGAATTTCTCTTCACTCTCAACCAACGCTTCCTCCCCTGTTTCTTCCAATTCTTTTCTTGCTTGGCCGGGTATTATATTGGTCAATTCTCTGACAGTCTGAGAACCTTCTTTTAGACCATCATGATAAAATCCTTCGGCTCGTTTCGATAGATTTATATTCCTTCTTTGTGTCAACCACTAACCTGCCCGTGCGATAATCTTTTTTTGTTGAAGAAATGCACAGGCAGGTTTAGTTGTATCCTAGAAGGGAGTATAGAGATTATATTTAGAAATCATTAAAATCATTGTCATCTAACGGGATTACCTGCTCAGGACTTACTTTTTTTGCTTTATTAACGGATGGTCCTGCATTAGTTGTATTGTGTTTAAATGCAGAAGTTGGAAAAAGCCGTTTTTTTAGAGTTTTTGCAGCCGCAACTCCGGTATGTGAAACACTTTCGGCCCTATTTTTACTGCCGCTAACCAACGCAAAAAGATCTTCAACAATAACCTTCATCTGTTCAGCCTGAGCATTCATTTCTTCGGAAGCGGACGCAGACTCCTCGGCGTTGGCCGCATTTTGCTGAACGACCTTGTCCATCTCGGCAACGGCGATGTTGACCTGGCCGATTCCCTGGGCCTGCTCATGGGATGCCGCGGAGATCTCACTGACCAGCTCACCTACCTTGGCGGTACTCCTGGCCACCTCGACAAAGGCTTCATTTGTTGTCGACACAAGATCTCCGCCGTCTTTAACTTTTTTTACGGTTCCTTCAATAAGGTCTGCCGTGTTTTTGGCGGCATCAGCTGCCCGCATGGCCAGATTTCTGACCTCATCGGCCACAACTGCGAATCCTGATCCTGCCTCGCCGGCCCTGGCAGCTTCCACGGCCGCATTCAGTGCCAGTAAGTTGGTCTGGAAGGCGATCTCATCGATGGTTTTGATAATCTTTGAAGTCTCTTCGCTGGCTCTGGATATTTCTTCCATGGATTCTGTAAGTTTTTCCATAGAATTATTGGCAGTGGCAACTACTTGGTTGGCTTCTTTCATCAAGTTGTCCGCCTGGTTAGCATTGTCGGCTGTCTGCTTAGTCATGGAAGACATCTCTTCCAGAGATGAAGAGGTTTCTTCAATAGACGCAGCCTGTTCCGACGAACCTTCAGCCAGAGACTGGCTGGCTGCAGACACTTGACCGGAAGCTGAAGCGACTTGATCAGAGCCTTCATTGAGCCCTTCAACGGCACGCATGATCGGCGCGCTGATACTTCGCGCAAAAAGCAGGACTAAAACTATAGTGCCGGCAAGAAAGATGCCGCCAACAAGCAGTATGACATTACGAATCGAATGGGCAGCTCCCAAAAACTCTTCTGAAGGCTGAGTCACGCCGATGCTCCATCCGGTAAGCCCTACCGGTGCATAACCGGCAATTTTATCTATTCCTTCGAACACATAGGATTCAACACCGGTTTCTTTGGCCATCATCCTGCCCATAATTTGTTCCATGCCTCTCTGTTTTGCCAGATTGGTGTTCAAAACGTGATTTTCATCAGGATGTGCAATTAGCAAACCGGTCTTATCCACCATGAAGGCGTATCCAGTCTGACCAACTTTTACGGACGTGATCCTTTCCGAAATAAAATCCATCTTGAGAACACTGGTCACGGTTCCGATAACCTCTCCTTGTTCGTTAAAAATCGGAGCGCATACAGGAGCGATTGGTTTTCCTGTTATTTTTGATTTTACCGGTGGAGAGACATTAGGCTGTCCCTGCCTGGCTGTCTTGAAATACTCGCGATTTGCCAGAGACATCCCTTTCTGTTTACCACCGTTACCATCGGCGAAGACAATCCCATTCGCATCAGACACAAGTATACTCTCGTAGTCATCGCTGAAATTTTTCATAAATCGAGACAGCATGTCGCCAAGGGCTTTAATTTCAGCCGCGGCACCATCTGAACCCATTTGTGTCAACACTTTTGAGGCGGTCAGTATCGCATTTGTTGCACTTAATTCCTGGGTGAGCTTGAGCTCCTCAAGAAGCACCATCTGGGTCATTCCGGCAAGATCTGTTGCAAGGTTAATTGCCTGTTCCTTCGCCAGTGATTCAAGGGATTTGGAAGCTTTGGTAATAGAATATATTCCAACTACAAGTATCGGTATGAGTACAACGAAAATTCCTCCGGCAATTAGTTTGAAACCAAGTGAACATTTTTTCATGATTTTGTTTCTCCTTGAAAATTCATTTTAAAAAAAGATCGTCTTGAAAGTAACTCGTTAAATCACATTTTATAATTACGGGTGACTTAAGCGGCTTCCTTAAGTGAATCCAATTCTGAGGCAGTAAGTATCTGGTCAATGTCCAAGAGAATCTTTACGGATCTGTCTGATTTTGCCATGCCAAGGATATAGTCAGTATTTAAAGCCATGCCAAACCTCGGCGTTTCATCAATTTCATCAGATTTGATATTTAATACTTCTGAAACGGAATCAACCACGATACCCATCATCACATCGCCGAAAGGACCTGAGACTTCCACGATGATGATACAGGTTCTTTCCGTGTAATCGATCGGATTCATACCAAACCTCACCCTGAGATCAATAACAGGGATTACTTTCCCTCTGAGGTTAATGACCCCTTTGACAAACACCGGCATCTTGGGAACCGAGGTTACAGGTATCATCCCGATGATTTCTTTGATTTTCAGGATACCAATCCCATATTCCTCGGCCGCCAATGTGAAGGTGAGATATTTGCCTTCCTTTGCCGCGATAACTTTTACTGCCATATTGATGTTTTGGGTTTCTCCACCCATAATGCTTCCTCCTTTTTCAGTTTTTCTGACAGATGATCCAGAATACTTTTGAGTTCATCAAGTAAAATGGGTTTTGTCATGTAATAGGTGATGCCGAATCCTCTTATTTTCCGTTCCATCGCAAGCGTGTTGTATCCTGTCATGGTTATGATTTGTATCCCTGAATCGTACTTCTTGAATTCAGGAATCAATTCATATCCCATAATATCCGGAAGCATGATATCCAAAAGGATCAGATCAAATATGTTATTCTTGGCTTTTTCCAGTGCTTTTTTCCCTGTTTTAGCCAACTCCACATGATGATACCATTTCTGGATTACTCTACTTATTATTTCCGCGCTCGAGACATCATCTTCAACAAGCAAAATTTGCATGTTCAATTCCTTTCTTCTCCCGAAACGGTTAAACGCATTTCCCCAAATTCAGCCGAAGCCTACTGCTAACTCTGTGCCAAAAATGTTAAAATTATCTAACTTTTTGATTTGATTGATTATATCTTAATGTAAAGTGGAGTAAGGGATTTATTCGATGGATCAATGAAACGTTCGAAGGTGCGACATGACTGTCGCACATGATGTGCCAATCGGAAAATAACCACCTAAAAAGAAAAGAAAAAAACGGAATTGGAGACACAATGACGCGGGGTGCGACAGAGTGACGCATCTACATTATGTGGTATCTTTTGAGTTTTCTCTGGAGAGATCTTCGTTCAATCCCAAGGGCTTTCGCTGCCTGCGTTCTATTACCCTGATTTTTTTCAAGAATTTTTAAAACCAGTTCCTTTTCGTAATTGCCAATGGCAATGCGAAGATCAATTTTTTCAGTTGTTTTTGGAAAATGGTCGCTATTAAAACGGAATGAATCATTAGGTTGGGGCTGTGTGATTTCTAAAAGATCCATGGTGTTAAAGGTAATATACCGATGGATTGCATTCTGGAGTTCACGAACATTACCGGGCCAATCATATTCTTGCATGGCCTTTAGCACTTTTTCCGGAATAAATGCTGTTTTCCCATTTTCACTGAGAGTTTGCAAAAAATGATAAACTAACAAAGGCAGATCATCTTTACGCTCTCTTAAGGGAGGTATATGTATAGGAATGATGTGAATTCGGTAAAAGAAATCTTCGCGCATAAGACCACTTGTTACTCGATTTTTAAGGTCTCTATGGGTGGCAGCCACGATACGAATATTGGCTTTTTTTATCCGGGTGCTGCCGATGGGAGTGAAACCTCCATCTTCAACGGCTCTCAGTAGTTTTACCTGCATATTAAGAGGAATTTCGCCCACTTCATCAAGGAACAGGGTCCCACCGTTCGCGCTTTCGAGATATCCGCTTTTGTCAATGATGGCGCCGGTAAAGGCCCCTTTTTTATGGCCAAAAAATTCACTTTCAATAAGATTTTCCGGAATGGCACCACAGTTCACAGCGATAAACTCCCCATGGCCGCGATCGCTCATATCGTGGATCGCACGGGCGACAAGTTCTTTACCGGTCCCTGACTCGCCGTAAATTACCACATTGGCATTTGAGGACGCCGCCTTTAGTATTCGATCATAAACTCTCTGGATCGAATTGCTTTTACCAATTAATCGCCCCAAGCTGTAACGGCCTTTAATGGTAGTTCTCAATCTTTCATTTTGGCTCCGGAGATAGTAAGCTTCTTTTCTTATGGCCATATCCTGAAGTTTGCTTGCCGTAATATCGCGAACAGTGGTAAGTAAGGCGGGTTTCCCTTCCCATTCAATGACACTGTTATGGGTTTCTATCCAAAACTCAGTTCCATCCTTTTTGAGACATCGAAGTTGAAGCATTTTCTCTGAAAGATTTCCCGTCTCAAAGTCTTTACACATCTTTTCGAAACTTTTTTTGTAGGTGTCAGATACCAGGTGAACAAGATTATCTCCGAGAAGATCTTCTGAAGTATGATATCCGAGTATTTTTACGCAGGCATCATTTACAAAACTTATTTTCCCATCTTCAATCAATGCCACCCCATCGGCTATCTGTTCTGTGAGAGTTCGGTACCTCTCTTCGCTTGCTCGAAGGTCTATCTTGGCTTGAACCTGTTCCGTGATATTCTGAAGAGTTTCTACGGCACCTAATACTTTACCTTTGGGATCAAGGATTGGGGCTGCGAGAAAAAAGACATGGCGAAATTTGCTCCCGAGGTTTTTAAAAAAATCAGTGGACTGCCATGCCATTGGGATAATCTTGGATTTCGAAGATTTTTTGTTCTTATAAAGCTTTTGAAATTTCCTAAAATCATTATCAACAATGAGATCTGCCAAAACAGGACGTTTGGTTGAATAAAACGGTTTCCATTGGTCTTCAGTACCAATCATCTCTTTGGCGGAATATCCGGTCAGCAATTCACAGGCTCTGTTCCATTGCGTAATCCTATGGTTCTTTCCAATAGAAAATTGAGCGATCGGTGTAAACTCCAAAATGTTCAACATTATTTTTTTATCAGCCAAATGGCACATGTTTTTATCGTATTCGGAAATGATTTGGCAGGGCTCTTTATGGGCGGTTTGGCTGGCCATTATGTACAGTTTCCTTTCAGATATATTTTTCTTTTTTGCTTATATCTCTTTTGGATTGTTCAACTTCTTAGATGTCTAAGATTCGATAACTTGGATAGTACGACAGTCTATTTTTGAATCAGCTCTTAATATTCAGGCTAATTAGATATGTATCGGGAACTTCATGGAACTTCTTGAAAATTTAATTTATGAGTTTTATTTATTTGCTTAGTAGATAAAAGACTAATTTTTCAATATGTGGTGGCATATCAAATGATCATGTTGATTCGGCTATGCAATTTGTTGAAATATTAGGTAAAACTAGGTTATTGATGTAAAATGGGTATATTGTGTAATTAAGGAATTATAAGAAACGAAAAAGACCTCATCATACCGACGAAAATCGGAATCCAATGCATTTTAAAAACTTTCAGTGATATAGATGCCCAAAACAAGTCCAACGTATTGAGAAAACTCTAGAGCCTCAAGAAACAAGATCACTCAATTATAAAACTTGCATATCCAACGACCTGTGCATAATCTCCTGTCACGTCGCCGGACGTAGCATATCGGAGCAGTTGAGCGGAGCCCGCTCCTAAGGCAATAGACGCCAATAAAGTTACGGTCGTGGGTATTACTCCACACATTGATATATTATTTCTAATCACGGTTTCTAAAAGACCCTGAGGATCTAGGGCGAGGATTTTAGCAATAGCCATGCGATCTTTGACCTGAGCCTGCTCCTGAGACTCATAATGAGACATGTCAGTGCTGGCAACTAACAATACAGGGTTTCCTGACTGTCTTATCGCCTCTGCTATCGCAGAACCTATCTCTTTACACACAGAAAAGGACAAATTTTTAAGGCAAACAGGCACAATGCTCAAATTGGGCTGACGGTATTGAAGAAATGGTATCTGGACCTCTAGTGAATGTTCGTATGTATGTGCCAATGTATCATCTTCAAGGTATTCAGAGAGTTCGAGCATCGTGGATGCAAAATCCTCTGAAATAGGGACCGTTCCCATAGGCATTGACCATGACCCCCTAGCCATAACTGCCGCAGGAGATCCAACTCCTGTATGGCTCGGACCCAAAATGATCACAGTTTCGGGTACTTTGACATGGGCATAAGCTACTCCGGCTACAGCCCCGGAATAAATATAACCCGCATGCGGTACAACTATAGCCTTTGCCGATCTTGCTTCCTTTGTAGGACCTATTAACTTGGCGAGCTCATAGTGAAGCCGCGTGGGGTTTCCATCATAGAACTGGTCAGCTACGGCAGGTTGGCGTATCACGATTTGATATCC
>CAZPDU010000060.1:0-4319 GCA_964585405.1 uncultured Thermodesulfobacteriaceae bacterium
TTGCAGATGCGATCATAAGCGTTCCCAGGCCGATAAGCAGAAACAGGATGATCCGGATATAGGATTCTGTCGTTGTTCTGGAATATATGCGTGAGCCTGACCACACTCCGCCTATGAGCGGTATGGCGCTGACAGTCAGGTATTGTAATACCAGGAAGTTGGTAAGGCCGGAAAACCAGTGTGCACAGGCAATGAGAATTCCGGCTACAAGAAAAAGGCCGGAGAGGGTAGCCTTTATGCTGTCCTTGGACCATCCGGCAAGCATAGTATAGATAATTGCCGGCGGCCCGCCAGCACTGAAGGCGCTGCCTATGACTCCTGTGGCAAATCCTGCGGCATATGGACCAAAGGACGGCATCTTTATGGACCTTGGTTTGAATTTCAGGCTGAACAGGGCATAGCCTATAAGCAATGTGCCCAGAAGGACTTTTATCCAGGTGTTGTCTGCACTTTTCAGCAGATATACACCTGCGGCTATTCCTGGAAGACATCCCAGCAGCAGGGGCAAAATCTTTCTCCAGTCCAGATGCCGTTTTAGCTGAAGACACAGATAAATGGTGATAATAACACCGTTAAGTATACTCAAGGGCACTGCCGTCCTGGCATCCAGTAACAGTAAGTACAGAGGCATGGCCACCAGGGCAGAGCCAAACCCGGTAAGACCCTGCACCAGCCCTGCAAAGAAGGAGATAGCGGCAATTGCGGGATAGATGTCTATCATTGAAAGATAAAAAGATTGTAGTAATTCCTTATAGATTCCTTATTATTTATAATCCAAAGGCATGATAGCTGCCAGGGGCAAATGCAGGCATTCAGTACCGCTGTGATCCAAATCTTTTCTATAAGACACATTCAGTCAAAAAAGAGGAGGACCTTGAACACCATTTCGTTTTGGCTGTCACCGAGTCTGGTTAGGCTAGACATTATTTGTATAAGAACAAGAGGGCGTCTTGAAGGTACTTTTAATTTCAGCCAGCACAGAAACCCTTAACATGCCGGTTTTGCCGTTAGGATTGTGGTATATAGCCGCAGCGGTGAAGGACTCGGGCCATGATATAAAACTGTTAAATCTATTGGAGAAAAAGGATTCTCTATCGCTCCTCAAAAAGTGTCTACTTGACTTTTATCCGGATGTAATCGGTATCTCAGTAAGGAATATTGATGACCAAAACATGGGGCGTCCGAGATTTCTCCTGAATCCGGCAAAAAAAATAATCTCTGAATGCCGTAAATATTCAGGTGCCACCATTGTTTTAGGGGGTGCGGGGTATAGTATCTTTCCACAAGCCGCATTGAATTATCTCGGTGCCGATATGGGTATTCAGGGTGAAGGGGAAGCAGCCTTTTTAGAACTTCTAAATATTCTGAATGAAAAAAAAGATCCTGCCGGGATTCCCGGACTCTATTTTGCCGGTCAGCGAATTTATCATAAGCCAAAGAGAATAAAAAGACTGGCAGATAATCCACTCCCCCTTCCCCATATACACTTTTGGACCAATTTCACCTTGGATGATGGAAGGCTATGGCTTCCGGTCCAAACCCGCCGGGGATGCGCAATGAATTGTTCATATTGCTCAACGGCTTTAATAGAAGGGAATACAATTCGGAAGTATCCACCGGAAAAAATTATTGACATGATTTCTCAATACAGTGACCTCGGTTTTGATCACTTCTTTTTTGTGGATAACACCTTTAATCTTCCTCCTTCATATGCAAAATCACTCTGTGTTCAACTGCATGACGCCAATCTACACGTTACCTGGCGCTGCATTCTGTATCCGTGGAAAGTCAGTGAAGAGCTAGTTGAGTGCATGGCCAAGGCGGGTTGCAAAGAGGTTGCTCTGGGTTGCGAAAGCGGTTGTGAGAAAATCCTGCGAACCATGAACAAACAGTTTAATCTTCAGGAAGTGAAGCGAATTTCTCAGATACTCAAGTACTATGGCATTCGACAGACTGGCTTTCTGTTATTGGGAGGACCGGGTGAAACAAAAGAGTCCGTAAAGGAGAGTCTTTTGTTTGCTGATTCGCTGAATATAGAGACGGTGAAGGTAACCGTAGGTATACGTATTTATCCCCATACTGCCCTGGCACGGACTGCGGTTAAACAAGGAGTGATCTCAGCAGATGACGATCTGCTGTATCCGAGGTTCTATCTGGATAAAAAACTCGAAAAATGGCTGCCAGAAACCGTGAAATGCTGGTCAGCCGACCGGCCAAACTGGATATCCTAATAAACAAAGGCGTGGAAAATTATGTAAGTGCATATAAAGAACCGCTATGGCTTGGGACTATGCAATGCAGTGATTACAGATAACTGTTCCAGGACCCGGATGTGATTCGCCTGATATTTGAGCACCACAGACTTTGGACACAGGATACGGGGTCTCGCTGCAGAAAGCAAAAACCTGGGCATGGGTCATTTGTCCATGAAGATTTTAATGACCTGTCTGTGTGTTGACACGCATAGGCAGACGGCTGACCCGAATACGAAGAACCAACCATAACCTTTCACTGAAAAAGACGCCACACCAGCCAAGCCTGCTGATCTGTGCTGAAAGCGGTCGGCTGAGGCCTCCTTTTAAGTCTATTTCGTTTGACAGCCCCATCCCAATAGTGATACAATTTTTTATCTAATAGAAATTGGCAGAAATGGGGTCTGAGGAGATTTCGGGCCCACAATTCATCGGTTCCAGATCAACCTGCTCCCTGTAATTCCTGAAATGGATTTCCTGTTACCTAAACGTAAGTAAAGGAGGTTCATGATGAAATTATTCAATCCGTTCATTAACTTTTTTCTCGTCATTTTAATGATTTCCTCACTTGGCTGCGCCTCGACGGCAACGAAAGAAGGAACAGGCGAATATATTGACGACTCCGTCATTACCGCCAAAGTAAAAACTGTAATTTTTAGAGATGAATCGCTGAAGTCGGCCGAAATCAACGTCGAAACGTTCAAGGGCGTGGTTCAGTTGAGCGGCTTTGTCAAATCAGCGGCAGATATTGCCAGAGCGGACAAAGCCAAGGCCGAAGCGAAGGTTGAATATTACACAACAATCGAAGCCTTGCAGCTCAAACGAGATACGGCCAGGGCAAAACTGAACGAGTTAAAGACTTCCGGCGAGGATGCATGGGACAATCTCAAAGCAGGCGTGGAAAAGGCCTGGGCTGAAGTCAAGAGCGCCTTCTACGCAGCCGCCTCAAAGTTAAATGAGCCGTGCCGGAAATATACCGGGGACAGCCTCATCGCTATTGGTCCCTTTCCGAAGGCACCAATAGCCATATGGGAAACCAGCTGCTCTGGAATATTGTCGGCAGGCCACCTTTACCGAGATCCTGACAATACAGAGGTGCAGCATGAACGGATATAAACGTATTTTTATCGTCGCCCGAGGCCCACAAATATGGGCTGAACTGTATGTTATTCATTCCATATACAATCCTTTTGGTCCCAAGGAAAAGGAATCTGAGGGGCTTGTTGGAGAAGAGGAGGAGTAACAATTGTTTTTACCTGTAATTTGAGAGGAACCGACATGAACATTCTGCTAATTTATCCTCAATATCCCGACACCTTCTGGAGCTTCAAGCATTCTCTCAGATTCATTTCCAAAAAGGCCGCTTTCCCGCCCCTGGGCCTGTTGACCGTGGCCGCAATGTTGCCCGATAGCTGGCGAAAAAAACTGGTGGACCTTAATGTTGAACCGCTATCGGATGAGCAACTGGCGTGGGCAGATATGGTTTTTCTCAGCGCCATGATCGTTCAAAAAGAAAATGCACAATATATCATCCAACGGTGCAGGGCGCACGGTAAAAAAATTGTTGCCGGCGGCCCGGTTTTTACAACACAGCATGAGCAGTTTACGGGCGTTGACCATTTTATCCTGAACGAGGCTGAAATAACCCTGCCACTCTTTCTCAACGACCTGGCCGCAGGCCGGCCGAAACCGCTGTATACCTCCGCGAAGCGGCCCGATATCTCCCGAACGCCGGTTCCTCTCTGGTCGCTGATTGATTTAAAAAATTATGCGACCATGGCCATCCAGTATTCGCGGGGATGCCCGTTCAACTGCGAATTCTGCGACATTATCATCATGAACGGAAGAATCCCGCGCGTAAAATCACCGGCACAGATGCAAAAGGAATTTCAGGCCCTGTTTGATGCGGGCTGGCGGAAATCAGTCTTCATCGTTGATGACAATTTTATCGGCAACACTCATGAAGTGAAACAACTGCTGCCCTCCCTGATCGAGTGGCAGCGGGCGCATCAATTTCCGTTCACCCTGCTTACCGAAGTCAGCGTTAACCTGGCAGACGACGAGGAA
>CAZPDU010000061.1:0-2998 GCA_964585405.1 uncultured Thermodesulfobacteriaceae bacterium
GCTTTCCGGGGGAATTGCCCTAGGACTTACAGCATTTCTGGCCTACTATCTTTCCATAGCCTTTGCCGCCAGTTTGGCCGATACAGGCAACATATCACCTCTCATCGCCTTATGGGTACCCAATCTTATCTCAGCAGGTATAACGGCTGGATTGACATTACTACTGCACAAAAAAGGTCCGTTAAAAAGCTAAAATGAGTGTATTAAGCAGATATTTACTCCGTAACTACTTTCTTATTTTTTCATTGGTCCTTCCAGGACTGATCGGAGTCTATCTGCTGATTGAGGTATTTGAGAGGCTGGACGATTTTATTGAGGCCAATGCGCCAATGTCCTCGGCGCTGGCCTACTTTTTTCTTTCAATACCCAAAATACTTTATGAACTGACACCTCTGGCCGCTTTACTTGCAGGACTTCTGAGTATAATGCTTCTTTCAAGACATATGGAGCTGCTTGCCATGCGATCTCTCGGTGTTAAACCATGGAAAGTGGTATTGCCATTGCTGCTTGCGGCATTTTTCCTGTCAACTATTCTGCTTGTCTTAAAGGCCTTATACATTCCAAAAGCAACAGAAAGGGCCGAATCAATATTTCAGATAGAGGTCAAAAAGAAACCGCCCAAAGGGATGCGGAAGGGAAACACCCTTTTTTTTAGGGGTGAGAACAGTATATGGACCACAGAACTGGGGAGTCCGGACGCCAAAATGCTTAAAAACGTTCAATGGTTTTCATTTAACGATAATTACGCAATTACGAAGCTCGCGGCAGCCGCCGAAGCCACATACTCAGAAAATAAGTGGACTCTTAGGCATGGACTCCTCAAATTGAGAATGGACGAAGGGCATGGTTATTCCACCAGGGCCTTTGAGTCTTTGGAACTGGATCTTGCGGAGACCCCTGAAGATTTTGTTTCTGTTGAAACACCCCCGGCGCAGATGGATATGATTTCTCTATGGAGAAATGTCCAAAGGCTGAAAAAGTCAGGATATTCAGCGAGAGAACAAGAGACTGTATTTTGGGGACAGATCCTGTATCCGTTTCTGGGATGCAGTCTGCTCCTGGTTGGATTGACCATTACAATATTCAATAAGCACGGTGGCCTTTCACTGGGACTGGGATTGGGAGTAGTTATTGGTTTTGCTGCATGGGTAGCATGGAGCCTTGCGCTTACTTTAGGTAAAACAGGCACTGTTCCTCCTTTTTTAGCGCCATGGATGGTTCACCTTGTGCTTATCACAACGGGTTATGTACTGATGAGGCGATTAAGATTCTAAGAAAGGACGGCAGACTGACAACCATTAGACTGATAGCTGACTGCTAAAGGCTAATGGCTCGAAACCAGGTATAATCATGAATGAAAAAGCCAGAATACTGCATGTAATAAAGACACTTAAGACCGTATACGGGGACGCCCACATAGCTCTGAAGTCCAAGGACCCTTTTCAATTACTTGTATCTGTAATCCTCTCAGCTCAGTGTACTGATGTCAGAGTAAATCAGGTAACTCCTGTTCTGTTCAAGCGATTTCCAGATGTGAGAAGCATGTCTGAAGCCCCTTTAGAAGAACTGGAGGAACTTATCAGAAGCACGGGTTTTTTCCGTAATAAGGCCAAAAACATAAAGTCGGCCTCGAAAATCATCATAGAACGTTTCAATGGTGAACTTCCGAGGACCATGGACGAGATGATTACTATCCCGGGTGTAGGTAGAAAAACAGCAAATATAATGCTGTACAATGCCTTTGGAATAATTGCCGGCATAGCAGTAGATACCCATGTAAAGCGTCTTGCCAAACGCCTGGGAATGACCTCGGAAAAAGATCCAAACAAGATAGAACGTGATCTCATGGCCATAGTTCCCAAAAAAGACTGGGGCACAATAACATATGTCCTGATAAATCATGGAAGACAGATTTGCAGGGCCAGAAAACCACTTTGTAATAAGTGTCCTGTTCAAGATGCCTGTCCTTCGGCCAAGCAATTCCTTTAGTGCTTTCCATACTGAATTATTGGCAATTCATAGACTTGCATCTATGCACCTTATCCATTATAAAGAGCCCACACATGCGCCAGTAGCTCAGCTGGATAGAGCGCCGGACTACGAATCCGTAGGTCGGGGGTTCGAATCCCTCCTGGCGTACCAATGAAATCAAGCATTTATGGCTTTTCGCTGTAAGTGCTTTTTTTATGGTAATATGTATTTGCTATGTTGCGAAAAGATTTTTAGGAAATTTCAGGTGGATTTTCTATTGAGAAATTGCTTTTCAAAAAAACCATTGCTTCGGAACCACCTCTCTCGAAAAAAGATAGAGCCATTAAGGCCTTGATTCAGGCCTGTTATTTTCACCATCTTTTCTTTGTTTTAATCGCTGCTCTGGAAAATTTCATACATCCTCCTCAACTAAACATCCGGATAATATCAGTCAAATTATATCCATTATAACAGACTTCAATAAAGATGGGACTATGTGCTGGAATATTCTTCCAGCTATTAACAGCGGGCAATATGATTGTAGTAATACTGGTTGGTAATATTCATAATATTAAGCACCTTGTATGGGCACCTGAAGTATCTGATAATCCCCAATATCTGGCTGGAAGGTTTATACAGGAAGGGGTGACAGTTTATAAAGCCATTCATGGGGTACAGAGACTGAACTTCCAACGCTGGTTAATACTAATTGGAGTACTTTTGCGCCAATACGAAACAGGTCTAACTACGTGGTGTCTTCTCCTTAGGCTCAGTCACTGGGCCATAAACTTCGATCGGGGTTAGGGAAAGAGTCTCGAACGGCATCTCAATACCGGCAGAACGAAGCGCCTCGAACAGCCTTTCTCTTAGCGCTAACCTTGCAGGAATATGTGTATTCTCATCCTTGAGCCAGGCGCGCAGCTCCATCCCCACGTTATAGTCGTTGAGGGCCGTCACAACTACGGCTGGCGGAGGGTCGTCCATCAGCTGGTTATCGCCCTCACAGATGGACAAGGCACTGCGACGC
>CAZPDU010000062.1:0-2588 GCA_964585405.1 uncultured Thermodesulfobacteriaceae bacterium
GCTTATTGATAAAGATTACAGTAGTCAGGAATCGTTTGAGAATGCGGTTAAACATGGTTTTTATATAAGCGATCTTATCCTTGGATTTCGGGACATACCGCATGTAGTGTTTTTAATGAGATGCGCCATGACGGACGGTTCGTTCTTTGTACTGAGGGCCACCCTGGACATTGAGCCGGTCAATGAAATGCTGTTTGAAGTCGATATTCGAGGTTCAGGCGATATCTTTCTTGTGAACAACAAAGGCGTTCTCCAGACCTCGTCCAAGTACCATGGCGATATTTTTGATACGGTCTCTCAGCCCTTTTTTGATACAGTCTCTCAATCCCTTTCTGAATATTCTTATGAAATACGGGTGGTTGACTGTAAAAACTCCAAGGGAGAAATGATTGTCGTCGGTTATGGGAATATCCCTGATACACCGTTCATTCTGATGACCGTTCAGCAGAAAGCAGAACTCATGGACCGCTGGCAGAAGACGCGTGTGAGGCTTTTCTGGTTCCTTCTGGTCAGCATCACATTGATTATTATTGTCATCCTAGGTATGAGCACCTATCTGGTAAACAAGATTTATATAGCGGACAATGCGCGGGTCCGTAGTCTGCACAAGGCAGAGTACTCGAACAGGTTGGCCTCAATCGGGCGGTTGGCCGCCGGGGTGGCCCATGAGATCAATAATCCCCTGGCCATCATCAATGAAAAGGCCGGACTTATTAAAGATATGTTCACGTACCAGGATATGTATTCAAAGGACAAAAAACTGATCGGCCTTGTAGACTCGATTATCTCTTCCGTGGAACGGTGTGGAACCATCACCAAGCGGCTTCTTGGTTTTGCACGACATATGGAACCTAGCATTCAGTCAATGAATTTACGGGAGGTCATTGAAGAGGTCCTGAGCTTTATGGAAAAAGAAGCCGAGTACAGATCCTTCACAGTCGAACTGGATATACCTGATGATATCCCTGAAATCAAAAGCGATCGGGGCAAGGTGCAACAGATCTTTCTTAATCTTGTTAATAATGCCTTTGCCGCCATGCAGGACGGTGGCAGGCTCTCCATCGTGGTCAGACACGAAGATAAAGACTCTGTCTCGGCTACGGTCACTGACAACGGTTGCGGTATCAGTGATGCAAACATGAAACACATCTTTGAGCCCTTTTTCTCTACAAAGCTGAAAAAGGGCGGGACGGGTCTTGGTCTGTCAATTACGTGTGATCTTGTACAGGAGCTCGGAGCCAAAATCAATCTGCAAAGCGTAGTGGGTTGTGGAACCAGCTTTAAGATAGATTTCCCAATAAATTTTGATAAAGAAAGGAAATAGAATATATGCGTTTATTGCTAGTGGATGACGAAGGGGAATTGGTTTCAACAATAGCGGAGCGTCTTTCTTTCAGGGGAATTGACGCTGATTGGGCAGTCAGCGGAGAAGAGGCCCTTGCAAAGGCAGAAACAGAGCACTATGACATTGCAGTACTGGATGTAAAAATGCCCAAAATCAGTGGAATTCAACTGAAGGGTATGCTGGAGGGAAAATACCCTGACATGAAATTCATCTTTATGACCGGGCATGGTTCAAAAGATGATTATATTGCCGGTTCGGCCAAAGATTTATATCTGGTTAAACCGATTGCCATCGATGCCCTTGTAAGCAAGGCCGAAGAGATCTTTAAAAAATAATCACACCTGAAATAAAATCGTAACTTTACATCAAAGACCGGTAAACAGCCGGATTGTGCCAGGATTTCCTGAAACACACATTGCCACAGTTAAAACCCTGTCATGGGTTTTTCACAAGGCAAATAAATATAATGGACAGACTGCTTATTCTCGGTGAATGAGCGTCAAACAATCAGCCTGTATAAGCTTGTCAATTCCGTCGGTTCTCTGAAGACCGATTGATCATGCAGGGTAAAGCAATGCCATCCTTATCTGTCATGTTTCTGACAAATCTATACAGTTTTCTCTTTAGCCATATGGCCGGTCCATGGAAGCACTGACTTTCCACCAATTTCCTAAAAGCATCTGGACGATAACGGAACGATTCTGTAGCGAATATGGTTTACACCAGGAATAAAAACAATTTATTCAGTAGTAATATAAAATATCTTATGTGAATTCTAACAAGTTGCTGTATGGCGTTTTTTCTTTTAGCAGTGCAGAAATAGCGGTTCTTTGTAAGGATTTCTTATATGCCTGCCGCCAGGCAGGGGACATTTTTTGCGACTTTACCGGCCATGCAAAACCGAAGTGACCGCACAATCGGCAAAAAACCTTCATTTGGTCCACCATGGAGTCGTCAGGAGAGGGCAGGGCCTCTCTGCCCAGATGAAAACCAAACACGCGATCGATACCCCCGGCTATTGCGCACATGTAGTATCCTGATGGTGTAAGGCCCAGACCGCAATCCTCTATGATGCGGCATCCGCAGGAATAATCCGAAAATCGGTTATACCAGGTATCCACCGGGGCTATGTTAAACGGCCGGAAAAGGTTGACAGGCGATGTCTTTACAGTGCTTTTAATGGTGATTTTCTCTGGCAGCCTGCCTACAATGTCCTTGACCTTATCCCCAAACAAATTCGTGC
>CAZPDU010000063.1:0-2547 GCA_964585405.1 uncultured Thermodesulfobacteriaceae bacterium
GAAAATAATTGATCCGGAAGTGCCTCCCAAGCCCCTTATTGGGATAGTGGGGGAAATCTATGTAAGGACCCACGTCCAGGCAAATCAAGATCTTATAAGGCTTTTGGAAAAATACGGGGCCGAGGTAATAAATGCCTCTGTTGCTGAATGGATTAATTACACAGCCTATGACAGGTTCAGAGAGGCCAAGGCAGGATTTCGGTTTAGCCTGAAACAGCTCCGCCTGGGCACCATGAAGTATTATTTAAAAAGGATCGTGGGCTTCGGCGGCGACCTTTTCTATCAGGAATTTAGACAGAACCAGACCTATAATAGAGTGAGATCGCTGATCGACCTTGCTAAAGACCATAAGCTGGCATGTTTGGATAATATCCTTAAAGAAAAGGACCTGTTCTGTTTTGATGTAGGCACTGAGGCCTGTTTAAGCATCGCCGGAATCGTGGAATATGCCAGGGAAGGATATAACGGCGTAGTAAATGTCTATCCTTTTACCTGCATGCCCAGTACTATTACCACGGCAATTGCAAAACCTCTTATGAACAAACTAAGAATACCGTATCTTGATGCGCCCTATGACTCGAGCTTTCAGCCTGGGAGAGAGGCCGCCGTCAGGACCTTCATGTACCAGGCATATCAGCATTTCGAACAAAATAGCAGAAAAAAGCAGGTTTAGATCTTCGCTGCTCCTTGATCTGCCTATCTGAGGATATTATTGTTTCTATCCATAGGAACCATTACAGGTGCCTTTTTGTCAAAATTGCAAAGGGTGACTTGTTGCCGCCACTGTTGCTGTATGCAATTCTCCCGAACCGGGAGTTATTTAGACACCTCTCAACAACCAGGCTCCCCCGGATGGCCACAGCAGTTCTGTCTTCTGACTATCTTGATTAGATTGTTGCGAAAGACCAGATACAGCTTCCTGTAAAGTGGCATAGGTACTGACATATTAGTGAAGAAAGCCTTCATGCTAGGCATTTTTTATCGTCTCCCTACTTCAGACAAATAACAGGTTCCAACGGCGTTTACCTATTGGTATCTGTTGTGCCGACAACATACACTGCTTTCACCATAAGGCAAGTAGTTTTTTGTGGAAGCACGAATGTATTTTGTAAGAAAGATTACATTTATTAATTAATGTATTATTATATGGTATGTTTTATATAGTTTTTTTACCTGAATTACGCGTAATCAACCTGTTTGAAATATTACCGTGGACTGTTGCGTACCAGGATAACGTTTTTGTATCCAGCGTAAAAAGAAATTAATCCCAACCTGACAGATCACTGATAATGGAGGTGCTATTATGTGGATATCTGAAGGGGTCTTAGCAGGACTCATGGCCGGTGTCTTTATGGGTATGGCCAATGAAATCGGCCACAGGCTGGGTCTATTCAGTTCAAATCTGGTACGTGTCGATGGCTCCTTTGCTCTGCGTTCTCTGAACAGAGCAGAGAATGAGGCCGCCGTATACGTCCTGGGTACGGTTGTTCATCTTCTAACCAGTGTGGTCTTTGGTACCGTTTATGTAATACTGGCAGGTCTTTTTGGCTTTGAAGCCCGATTGGCAATGGCAATTATTGTGTATGTTTTCGTACTGTGGATAAGTATGCTTCTTATCGCCCTGCCGGTTGCTGGTCAGGGAATTATGGGTCAAAAGATAGGCAAAGCGGTGTGGGCAGAACAACTTATACTACACACTGTCTTCGGTCTTGGATTCTGGTGGGCCCTGGGATTAATTTAGCAGTTACTTCATCGTAACACATATCAGCATTCAAGTTATGCCATGACTTCAGTAAACGACAAATACGGGCACAGAATTATTAATATATGATATTTGAGTAAAACCTTTGGAAGAAATATACAGTGAGAAGTCACTGTTTTTTTATTGACATTATTAAATGATTGAGTCAAATTAGCCGTCTCAGAAAAAAGATCAGATATAGTCATTTCATTATAAATCTATAATACCAAGTTAATTAAGCTAACAGTCCCGTCCGGCCGGTCAAAACCAAGACACAGAAAAATCTTCATCTCTGAGACCAAATGTCCCATATCAAGTTGATTAAAAGAGTCTTTTTTGCCATTTGGGACTGGCTCATGCACATAGACATCCAGTAAATCTCAATCTATGGATTCCGGCCCTATAGCTGGAAAGGCAGATTGCTTTACAATAACGTAAAAATTTTCCCTGAATACGACAGATTTTAATAATCCCCGAGAGGGAGACCAAATGGATCAGAGCAAAATCAGAAATATCGCCATTATCGCCCATGTTGATCATGGGAAGACCACGCTGGTAGACCAGATGTTCAAACAGAGTGGGGTTTTTCGGGACAATGAGCACATTGCCGAACGCTTCATGGATTCCATGGATCTGGAACGGGAAAGGGGCATTACAATTGCGTCCAAAAATGCGTCTTTACGTTACAAGGGCTATCGGATCAATATCATAGATACCCCGGGTCATGCAGATTTCGGCGGCCAGGTTGAACGGGTTCTGAAAATGGCCGACGGAGCACTTCTGCTCGTTGATGCCCAGGAAGGCCC
>CAZPDU010000064.1:0-14427 GCA_964585405.1 uncultured Thermodesulfobacteriaceae bacterium
AGATTCCGGTTTCTTTCTCAAGCTGGACGCGATGCCCGGTTCAGTTATGTCTATGCCTGGGGATTAAAGGATCTGAATGATCAAATCTGTTTTTACGAGGAAAAACTGGAAAAATGGAAAAAAGAGATATATTGATCTCCAAAAGGCTCTTCCGACCTTCCCATTTGTGCCATGGGTATGCTTGGGTATTTATAGCAGACCCTATATTTGAATAAACCTGGACAAAAACCGATAAGCTTGTCAGGGGCCATTCGATGTCTTATTTTAACGATTGTGGTCATATCCGGTATTTTTCCAGTAGTCAAAAACCTATCCGGATATACCTTTACATATTGAATAAGGAATAAAAAATGAAAGAAATTCTGATTATTATTGCTTTTATAGGTATATGGTATGTGCTGCAGGTCTACATCCTGCCCAAACTTGGAGTATCAACCTGAATGCGCAACGCCTGTCAGGTGACAGGAAAAAAGGACAAAGGCACGCAAACAGAAAAATCAAACAAAGAGGGATGAAGGTTATGACCTGATCAGCTGCCACCAATTCGGTTCGGGCCGGAACAATCTTTATTTATGAAAGGCAGTGTTTTTACTCACGTGACACCGAATGTCTTAAGATAGTTTCTGAATTGTCTTTTGCTCAAATTCGAGAACCGGTCTAATATAGTCATGAACTCCAGACCCGGCACAAACGCCCTGACCACCGGTATATCCAGGTCCTTTCTTGTCAAATCCACATAGATCGGTTTAAGGCCGTTCGATAACAGCAGTTTTTCCACTGTATTCAAATCACGGATTACATCCCCTGATGAATAATCAGGGAGATCCTCGTATTTTATGGTCCTTTGTCCTGCCGGAGGGGGATTTGATCTGACAAAATAAGGATATGCCAGCTCTGTCAACGCAGATACCGCTGCTGTCTTTCCACTCAGGTCAGCTGCACACCCCCTTACGAATTCATCTCCGGTCTTAATAAAGGCCTTATAGCAAGGTATTCCAAGATCAGTGGTCAGATCCAGAAACTGGACATGGCGACCTGTTTCTCGACACCTGTTCAGGAGATGGGCTACTGTGGGATCTTCTGCCTCCAGGGTGAAACACCTCTCTGGAGAGTAAAGACCAACTCTATCGGCATCTCTTTCTATGTATTCCATCAGGGCATGCAACCTGGCCTCATCTTCAGTATTACCGGCAGCAAGGCCATTTGATGATACCCCACTGGTCAGAGACACTTCATCGAGGTTACAGAACAAAAATACGAACTGGGTGGGCAGATATATCTCGGTATCCTTGTCTGTACCAGTTTCCCTGCCTGTTATCCAGTACAATACCTGGTCCTCGTAAGGGACTTCAAGATTCATGGTATTCGGATTCAGCACGGAAAGCCCCTGTTTCACTAAATCAGTGTAGCTGGATCTAACAATACGAAACTCGTTCTTGTATCCAATAGTCGAATCATGGGAAAAACTGGCAAAAGACGAATATCTTTCGACTATCTCCATCAAATACGATGCCCGTGCCTGGTCTTCTTCCAGCCCTTTTCCGTAGCTTGTCTGAGGAATGGCCAGTCTCCACCTGTTCCTCCCCGCTGCAACCTGTACCTCTGTTCTCCATGATCTTTCCAGCGCATAAGGACTGAGCGACCATGCCGATTCCCGTTCGGTTCCAAGAACCAGATCAATACTGGATAGTCTTCTCAGAACATTCTGCACGGTCTCTGCTGCTGTTCTTTCCCTTGTGGAAATCCATGGCGTAATGCGGGCTTTGTCTGTTTGAGAACAGATTTCCCTTATGTGCACTATGTCTTTACTGTGTGGATTAATATCATCAAGATCAAATGGTATGGGAAATTTAATCTCACTGGGGGAGGGAAGCGGTTCGTGATTATAGGTGTTCTTTACAAACACGCCTGTCCAGAAGAGATGACCAGGAGAGGCCCTGTCCAGTGCCCATCTCGCAAAAATCAAGGGTGTATGCCTGGAAAACTCTCTCGCATCTATTTTATCCAGCCTGTCGCGCAAATACTGAAATCCTTTTAATATACTTGTCTCATAAACAGCCGACAGGAATTGAGTGTCTTCTTTCTTTTGCTCAATCAGGCCCTCAAGCCTGTCTTGATCGTATTCTGCCAGGGTAAACAACAGGTAATTGTACATGAACTGGTCTTGAGGATGTGCTTTCAGGAAATCAAGTACCTGCTCAAAATTCATTTCCTTTACGGGCACACAGGTAAAAGAGCCTACACCGGCTGAATTACTTACAAATTTCATTTCATATACTATGAATTCAGAGAGGTCTTCCATCTGATAATACTGATTCCGCTGGCAATGCCCCATTTGCTGCCCTGCTTTTCTGTTATTGAAATCTTAAATGACAATTAATTAAGTGATCGATATTATCTATTTGACATTCAGCACTTAACCGTAAATTATTCCATAATAATCTAACAGCATAAGAATTTCCATTATTCGTACAAAAGGGATGAAATTGTGAGGTCGTATGGAAATATTGAATTGCCGGGGTCTTGACTGTCCCCAGCCGGTCCTGAGGACCAAGGACTTCATCGAAACCAACCCCAATGACCTGGTATTTATAATAGCAGTTGATAGCGCCGCGGCGGCCCAGAACGTTGTCCGTTTTGTCGAAAGCCGGGGCTTCAGCGCGTCGGTTAAACAAAATGATAATGACTTTGAGATCAAGGCCGAAAGGTCCGAGAAAACTGGTACTGAATCTCTGGGCGAAGGACCCGCCGCGTCAAATGAGAAGACGCTGGTGCTGATTTCTAAAAATACGATGGGTTTTGGGGATGATGTGCTGGGCGCAGGCCTCATGCTCAATTTCCTGAATACGCTCAACGAGATGGGAGAGACACTCTGGAGATTGATTTTCCTAAATAGCGGAATAAAACTTACCATTGAGGGTGCCAAGACCTTGCCTGCCATTCAGCAACTTGATGCCCAGGGTGTGAGTATTCTTGTATGCGGCACCTGCCTCACACACTTCAATCTGCTGGATCAAAAAAGGGTGGGTGAGACCACCAACATGCTGGATATCGTGACAAGCCTGCAGCTCGCTGATAAGGTAATCAGCTTGTAATGTCCTTTGGTATATTATTATGGCAAGAGATAGTGCGGGCCAGTGTATTTGACAGTATCACAAAATCTTGAATGCTCAAGACCTCCGCCCTGCGGCCCGGATCTATTTCACATGTCTCCAGTGAATGAAGTATTTCATCCTGTGAAAAGAAAGCCAGTCCTTGAAGGGCGTTTATCAATTTCTTTCGCCTTTTTTGAAATGCGTGTCGGACAACATTTTTAAAAAAGGCGAAATCCACTGCAATTATTGCCGGCTTTCTGAACTCCATTCTTACCAAAGTCGATGTGACTTTGGGGCGTGGGCGGAAAAGTCCCGGCGGTATGTCCATTAATCTGGTTATATCGGTGCAATATCCCGTAATAACGGATAAAATGCCGTAGTGCTTGCTTCCAGGGGAGGATATAAGACGCTCGGCAACCTCCTTCTGAAACATCAACGTCGCCCTTTTTATATAATCACGTTCTTCGATCAGTCTAAAGACTACCTGGCTTGAAATATTATATGGCAGGTTGCCTATTATGTTGAGAGTGTCTCCCGTCTCTTCCGCCAGACCCCGAAAGGAGACCTTGAGGATGTTTGCATGACGGAATTTCACATTCTCCGGTAAAGACCGCTTTTCCCTGACCCATTTGATCAGCCGCTCGTCTATTTCCAGGGCAATAACTTCGGCCGCCTTTTTCGACAGTTCCCCTGTCATGCCCCCAAGCCCGGCACCCAGTTCTATTACTCTGTCTCCAGTCTTTATACCGGATCTTTCAACTATGGTCTCAATGGTGCCACGATGTATGAGAAAGTTCTGACCAAGGGAGTGTTTAGGCAGCGGCAAGCCAGTCTCAAAGAAACCGGCTATCGGAGTTTTGTTTGTTGAGTTTTGACAAATCATTATGTCTGGCTTCTTTACTTCGATTCATTTGCCTTTTCTGTCGCTTACTGTATAGAAACAGGGCGGAAAAATAGCCGGCTATGGCAAAAGGCAGAGAAAAGACTATTCCTCCAAGCAGTATGGATACCATTGCCCTGAAGCTGTTTATATATATCAATTTTACTGCTTCGAACATATTGAGATCATAGTCCAGATCCATGAAATTTTTTACGGTTTCCCATGATAGCGAGGTACCTGTAAGTACAGTACCTACTTTCCAGGCTAAATAATAATGCAAGGGAATCGTGAGGGGATTACTTACCAGAAAACTGACAATAATCCCGGCCACCAGATTACCCCTGCCTGCAGCACAGAAAAAGACTACCAGAATAGTATGGAATGGAATTGTGGGTGTAAGCCCGACAAAAATCCCTATGGCGACACCGCGCGCGAGAACGAATGGATCTCCTCTCAGCCTTAATAAACGAAGCCACTGATATCTCGCTGTCCTCCCTGGACTGATCCCCTTTTCGTTTTTCCGGGAACTGAGACTGTTTATTTTTTTATTGGCAGGGGCGATTTCGCCCATATTTATTTCCTTACTTATTTCCTTTAAATAATATCCTTTTTAAATATTAAGCAATGGAAGCCTCGAGTAGACATCAGCATCTTCCTTCAGCAAAATTCCGGCCTTTAGCTGATGATAACCAGCCAGAGCAACCATCGCTGCATTATCCGTACACAGTTCAGGATAGGGGAAATAGGCCTTATAGCCAAGTCTTTTTGTTTCCTCGGCCATGCTGGCGCGAAGTCTGGAGTTGGTCGCAACCCCTCCTGTAACTGCTATACTGCGTATATCATAGTTTTGTGCAGCAAATAAGGTCTTTTTCACAAGCACGTCAACAACTGCCTCTTGAAACGAGGCACAGATATCCTCAACAGGCAGCGGGCCTTGATTGGACAATTTCCTTACCGAGGTCAAAACAGAGGTCTTAAGACCACTGAAGCTGAAATCAAGAGGCGTTTCGGGGAGTTTTGCCCTTGGATAAGAAAAGGCACCCGGATCTCCTTTTTCTGCAAGTTGACTGATTATAGGACCTCCTGGGTATTCAAGTCCCAGCATCTTGGCCACTTTATCAAAGGCCTCACCTGCCGCATCGTCCCTGGTCTGGCCCAGGAGATCTGCTGAAAGGAAGCTGTTAACAGCATAGAGATTTGTATGACCACCGGATACCACAAGACCCAGAAAGGGAAAGGAGGGAACGTCCTCGCACAGGAAAACAGAAGAGAGATGTGCATGGAGGTGATTTACGCCTGTAAGGGGAATATCACAGGCCGTTGCCATGGCCTTGGCAAAGGACAATCCGACAACCAGGGAGCCCACCAGTCCGGGACCTTGGGTAACCGCTATGGCATCTATTTCTGACTTGTCTGTTTTTGCGTCCAGAAGTGCCTTCTCCACAATCCTTACTATGTCTTCAAGATGGTGTCTTGAGGCCAATTCAGGAACGACCCCCCAGTATTCCTTGTGGATGTGCACCTGAGATGCCACCACATTGCTCATCAACTGCCGGCCATTCCTCAGGACCGCGGCTGCGGTTTCATCGCAGGATGTCTCTATGGCAAGAAGATTTCTAGAATTTAATTTGCATACAGTCATAAACAATCTTAAACATTAAGTAGCCTTATTGAACTTGACAGCAAGGCAAACACTATGTTATCGCTCTTCCGTTTGTAGCCCCCGTAGCTCAGGGGATAGAGCACAGGATTCCTAATCCTGGTGTCGCATGTTCGAATCATGCCGGGGGCACCAGTATACCAGACATTAAATGGTCACTTGCAGTTGTGCTGTTTTTTCCTGTGTATAAGTATCTGATATGCCTGTTGCAGCGCTATAAATGCCTCATGGTTTCCACCTTTATCAGGATGCATCTCCTTGGCCTTGCGTCTGAACAGGAAAATAAATTCCTTCCTTCCCATGCGCGAAAATTCATTGGCGCTTATTCCCATTGCCTTAAAATGCTTTTTATCTGAGGATTTTGCAGGGGGTTGCCATACCCTTCTGTCTCCCTGCGTTCTGTATCCGGCACTGGTATAAGTAACTGGCCGCCTATACAGAATATCAAAGTACTGGATCAGATATTTTCGCAGATAAGGATGAATGCCCTTTGTCTCCCAGGGAACTGCACCTTGGTCTAAAAAAGTGGAATCCCTGTCAAGCCTGCAGATCTCTTCCAGCAGGTATTTATCTATGAGTTCAAGATCCTGAGCATCCGGAAGAAAACGGGTAAGCCTGGGTGCAAAACGCCGGGGAATATCAAATATGGCATACAGGTAATTTTTTTTCTCGGGTAGACTTAGCATAAATTCCATCTCTTCAATTACCTGTTCGATTTCGTCTCTGGATTTGTTGAGTAGTATATTAAAAAAAGGCAGTGGCTGGTTTGACAGGTCCTCTATATTGGTATGACAGAATTTCAGAAAGCACATTCTTCTCCGGTCAAAAGGATGGATGTCTCTCTGCATGACTGCAAGCTCTGCCTTGCTGTATCTGCGCCTACTAGCCCCACGCTTATCAAATTGTTCCATTACCCTGCGAATTTCAGGGTCCAGAAAGGGTATAAATATTGCTTCTAACTCATTGTAATTATAGGTAACTCCCTGGGATGAGATAGCTTCCTCCACAGAAGGATCTATATAGAATGCCCTGTCTCCAACATAGACTATATATTTTTCCGGATCGGGACCCAGATTAAACAGGTTTTTGTTAAGCCAGGCACCTGTCTCACCCTGATAGGAATACCTGATTAAATATTTTATACTATCGTCTTTCTGGCACTGTCTCACTAGATACATAATTACTCACCTTATGCCATTAGCATTCGAAGCCTGTAAACAATATAATCTTGATTAAATCACCTTACAGTATCCATATCCTATAGCTTGGTCTCTAAATGGAAAATAGGTCCTGGAGTGTACCGATCTGTCTTTCGCACTTTTTACATTTGGAACACCTGTTCAGCGGAGGACAAACGCCCTCTAGGAAGCAATAGAAAGCAGGATCATGGACATCAAAAGCCGGTCCCGCTGATAAATAACTTTACCCAGGGTAATAAAGGCTACACCTGGATAGGGCATTTTTTCAGATATTAAAAATAGTCTTAGCTCTCAACAGGAGCCTAAACGAGATTTACAAGGTAACCACGCCCTTAACTCGCTGAGTGCCGTAGAAGACAGCAGATATGGTTCCCTTTTCGTTAAGGCATGACGCTGTATCTCCTGCAGCAATCTATTCATGGACCAAGAAGCGATCCCGCTTTTCTGGTTGGGAAAAAAATCTGAAACATGTCCCCACATATGTTGTAAGGCATTACGCTGGCCACCTGGAGATGGGGGTCTCTTCAACATCTCAGTGACTACCTTTGCCAACTGAGAAAATTCATGATCAGATTTCATCCGGGAAACATCTTTACCTAACTTCCGGCAGAAACTCACATCTCGTGCAAGTATTGAATATTTGTGTTGGCTCCACAATTGCTGTGCGTTTTTAGGCAATGGTATACGGCCCTGCTCCTTATTACGATATTTGGATTTCAGTATTTGAAACTGCTGAAAGGGGTCATCGATATATGCTTCAGGCCAGACCCCCTCGTTGTCGCTTATAACGACAGGAGACTTGTCGGTAAAACCTCTCAGTGACATTTCAGCTACCAGTAGCTGATGACGCTGTCTCAGGGCCCAGGAATAGCCGATCCACCGAACAGTCTCCGGGTGGTTTGAATAGCCCTTCTTCTTGTTCACAATAATCGAAACAATTGCGTGCAACTCTCGGTGCTCACCCAGCAGACTGTGCCGATTCAGATATCCCGGATTTATATCCCATACTCGCATTATAAATACCTATAAAGGCATTCAGAGTATAATACTACCAGACTAACACTACTGCTTCAAGGTACTCATTTATATGAGTATTTTAAATAACTTATAGTTGAACGGTCAAAATTCAACTAGCTGTTTTTAACTGTATAGTCTAAAATTCATAATAACCTTAATGTATAGGAACTGGAAAGACGGCTGTGTTTAAGGCAAATTCGAAAAATCTCATACGTATTTAACGATAGATTAGGCAAATATGTTGCCTTTCGCATATAAAATAGAAATTCTTATACCATAAAGCTGAACGAGTTTGATTCATTGGAGTCACATTTGCAGTGTGCCCGGACTGGCTTGTTCAATAGACCAGGGGCTTTAATATGAAATTCCGGCCTTGTATTGATCTCCATAAAGGCAAAGTCAAGCAGATTGTGGGATCTACACTTAGTGACAAAAATCCGGATATCCTCAGGGAAAATTATGTAGCTGACAAGCCTTCGTCTTATTACGCTAGACTTTTCCGAAACGACGGCCTAACCGGTGGGCATATGATTATGCTGGGGCCGGGAAATGAGACCGCGGCCATAGAGGGCCTGTCTGCATGGCCGAATGGCCTGCAGATAGGCGGCGGGATCACTGCGGACAGCGCTGGATACTGGCTGGACAAAGGGGCGGCAGCCATTATAGTAACTTCATATGTCTTCAGAAACGGCGTAATAGATGAAGAACGGCTTAAGAAACTTGTTGGATTTGTAGGTAAGAATCGGCTTGTTCTGGACCTGAGCTGCAGAAAAAAGGATAAGGACTATTATATTGTCACTGACAGGTGGCAGCGATTTACCGATATGACCATTTCTCCGAAAATCCTTGATTATTTCTCAAAGTACTGCTTTGAGTTTTTGATTCATGCCGCAGATGTGGAAGGTAAATGCAGGGGAATAGAAGAGGACCTTGTAAAGCTTTTGGGGCAGTGGACTCCCATCCCTGCTACTTACGCCGGAGGTGCACGTTCGATAGAAGATCTTTACCTGGTGAAGGAAATGGGTCAGGACAGGTTGGATCTCACCATTGGGAGTGCGCTGGATATCTTTGGAGGTGATGGGATTACCTATGACGAAGTGGTGGCTTTTAACAGCAGTGCCGCTTAAAAAAACCCTTTCTGTCCTATGGATCAGGGAAAAAGGTCCCAGGCAATCGCTGCGAGAGAGCACACAGAAATCACCAGATAGTTCCACCTTTCTTTTGAGGCATGGATACTAGATACCAGATATTGAAGGGCGTGGTAATCCTCAGAACAGAATTGGTGCTTTTGTTGAAGTTTTTTTATAAGGCCCAGTTCGGTTATTAATCTGCGTCGTCTATTGGTTATGTAAGACCTGAAAAGGAAAAAGACCATATTCCCGCAAACGCCTATGTACCAGAAGACCCTAACAAATTCAGGCTTATAAGCCTCGGCAACGAGTATCAGACGAAGTGAAATGGCACCTGTCAGCCCTATTGCAAAGGCCAGCCAGGTTACCCATTCCGGATAAGATGCGGGTATCTTGGATAGGCCTTTATTTGTATAATGAGAATTGTCTGCGTTGGTGAATCTTAATTTATCCATGAAAAACCACTCTAATGATTTTAACGGGCAAGGACAACTGAATACCCATATTAGACCTGAATACGCGTGCGCAGATCCCGGTAAGTTACAACAATGGGTGGAGTATCTTGCACTTGAAATCGGTCCTCGTCCCTATTCTTCGCCAAAGCTTCTTAGAAAAGTGGCCGACTGTCTTTCGGGCAGTTTTAAAGGCTTAGGCTATAATGTAGATGAGCAGCTTTATTACTACAAAGGGGAAGCATATTGCAATATATGCGCCTCCCCTAAAAAAGAAGTGATCAAACAGGAAACTGTGCCATTGCTTGTGGTGGGAGCCCATTACGATACGGTATCATGTTCTCCGGGAGCGGATGATAACGCAAGTGGAATAGCCGGTATCATGGAATTGGCCCGATTGATCTCAAGAGATCCACCACCTGGCATAAGGCTGGTTGCCTTTGCCCTTGAGGAACCACCTGTCTTCAGAACACGATATATGGGGAGTTTTGTTTATGCCCGCAGCCTTAAGCGTAGCCAGGCATGCCTTAGAGGTATGATATGTCTTGATATGATAGGATATTTCAGTAACCGTCCTAAAAGCCAATCGTTTCCCCTTTTTTTCATGGATCGATTTTATCCAAATACCGGAAATTTTGTCGCCCTTGTAGGAAATACTAAGTCTACAAAATGGACCAAGGAGGTGAAAGATGCCTTTTCCAGGGGTACGGACCTGCCCGTGGAGAGCCTGAATGCCCCGACAATAGTTGTGGGCATAGATTTTTCAGATCACCGTTCGTTTAATCGATTCGGTTATCCCGCTCTTTTGGTCACAGATACGGCTTTCTATCGAAATCGCAACTATCATCGCCCATCTGATATGCCCAAGACCCTGGATTATCAGAATGCGGCCAAGGTGATAGACGGCCTGGCCTTTGCGGTCAGGACTTTGGCATAATGGCAAACATCTGTCCGTGTGCATGGTCGCCAGTTCGAAACTCAGGACATTTGTCCCGATCGGAGCAATAGAGTCTTAAATAGAAATTATAAAATGATGGTTAGGGAGGTTTTGAGTGAGCTTTGACGTAATAATCGTCAATTACAATTGCTACGAGGCACTTAGCATCTGCCTGTCAGGACTTGAGAAATGGGAGCCTGGAAAGATTAATACCATCTATGTGGTAGACAACAGCCGAAAGCCTCTCTCTAATGGCGTATTAAGGCGATTTCCCAAAGTTATATGGCTGGCAAATAGTAAAAATGTTGGTTTTGCCGCCGCGGTCAACCATGCACTGGCCAAGGCAAGTGCACCATATGTGTGTCTTTTGAATCCGGATGCCGTAATATCTGGACCTTTATGGGGACCTCTTGAGGAATGGCTGAAAAAGAATGCGCAAGTGGGCATTGTAGGCCCAAAAATATTAGATGCTGACGGCTCTGTCCAGGGCTCAGCCAGAGCCTTTCCCTCCCTTTCCACAGCCTTTTTCGGAAGGACTTCTCTGATTTCACGTCTCTGGCCTGATAATCCTTTTACCAGAAAAAATATTCTGTCAGATCCATCTCTGAGCAAACCCATAAGTGTGGATTGGGTCTCCGGGGCCTGCATGATAGTGAATCGTTCCGCAGTGAAAGATGTCGGAACCCTGGATCAGAGATTCTTTTTGTATTGGGAAGACTGTGACTGGTGTACAAGATTTAGATGTGCAGGATGGAAGGTGATCTATCATCCAGGAATCGGGCCCGTTATCCACCACGCAGGACAGGCCAGCAAGAATGCCAGGTGGCTGGCTCTTTATCACTTTCACAGGAGCGCGGTTCTTCTCTATTGGAAATATGATCGTACACCAGCAAGGATCGGCTCTCTTATAGCCTTGGCAGGAGCAACATTAAGATTTGCCGCAATGGGACTAAAGTTGGCATTAAGTTGAATTACCCTCACCTGTCATCAAAAACGGGGTCGGGGTCTTTTCCAAGCCACTTGGCGAGCAGTATTCCAGCCTCGTAAACACCTAATAGCGGCAGAAAAATAAGTATTTGTGAAAACACATCTGTTGGTACAAGCAGCGCGGCCAATATGTATAGAGCTATGTAACTGGCCTTTCTGTGTTTTGAAAAATATTCCCTGGAAACAATACCATGGCGGTCGGCCAGTGCCATAATGAATGGAATTTCGAAAACCAGACCAAAAGTAAAGATGGCCTTGAGGGAAAAAATCAAATAGTTTTGTAGCCGTGGCATTGCCTCCAGGCCCTGGTTTGCAAAACCTAAAGAAATGGAAAATGCGACGGGCATTATGATCCAGTAACTAAAAAGACCTCCTGAGACAAACAGGCATATACCCCAGAACATGAAGCCTTTTGTAAATTTTTTTTCTTTATCATACAGGCCCGGAGCTACAAACATCCATGCCTGATATAAGATCATCGGGGTGGAAAGAATGACAGCGCCCCAGAATGCAACTTTGAGATAGGTCATAAAACCTTCCGTAAGCGCTGTAAATACCAAAGAACTACCATGGGGCAGGGACTGATTAACAGGATAAAACAGTATGTCGACAAGGAAATCAGAGAGCGCATAGCAGAGTGCAAAAGCCGCTGCCATAAAGATAAAACAGTTTATCAGTCGACGCCTGAATTCCTCAAGATGTGTCTTAAAGGGAAGGGGCTCAAAAGACATCTCGTCGACCACAGTACTTAGGATAAACATAATATTTCATGGTTTTACCATTGCAATGCGCCTGATGTCTTCCGGGTCTTTTTTCACAATTCAAAACTATCTATTGTTGGTAAATATCACCTTTTCTCTTTGTCATTAGAAGACGGCGCCTTATTACACTCTTTTCTCGCCGCTTCAGTCTGAATATCAAAATTACCGGCATTAGATTCATCTCCAACTTTCCGTTTTGAAGATAAATCTCCATTAATCATATCGCCCCAACCGGATTTCGATTTCGCACCTATCTCATTTTTTAAATCCTCTTCTAGAGACTCAATATCAAGCTCACTTTTAAGTTTCTCGGAAGCCCTTTTTAATTCCCCCATGTAGTGAGCAATTTGTCTTGCAAGCTGGGGAAGCTTATCAGGCCCCAGGATTATCAGCGCCATTGCAAAAATCAGAAGCAGCTCTGGAAGTCCTATGCCAAACATTGATTATCCCGGAAGAACCTCTTGTTTCTGCTGCCGAGCAAGCAGAGTAATTCATAACTGATAGTGCCGCTCCACCGTGCCAGATCTTCAGCCGTAATAATTTCGTTTCCCTGTCTTCCCAGAAGCACGACCTCCTCGCCGACATTTACTCCGTCAAGCATGGAAATATCTACCATAAAGGACTTCATACAGATATTTCCAACTGCAGGACAACGCTTACCCCTGATAAGTACTGACGATCTGTTAGACATGGACCGCAAGTATCCGTCACTATAACCAACTGGTACGACGGCTATCCTGGAAGGTCTTCTGGTATAAAAGGTATGACCGTAGCTCACGGGTGATCTTTCAGCTAGTTTGTTTATTCCAATGATTTTACTACAAAAACTCATAGCGGGTCTCAGCTCAATGCCTTTTTGACTTTGAGGACCGGGACAGGAACCATAAATTGCCAGTCCCGGCCGGACGAGATCATAATGGGTAGAGGGAAAATTGATCAAACCGGCCGAATTGGCCAAATGAACAGTTGTAGGTTTCCATCCGATGTCTTTTACCTGATCTAAAACCGATGCAAATGTGCTGAGTTGGACCGCATTAAATGGATCAAGAGGATCTTCTGCAGACGATAAATGAGAATACAGACCCTCAAAGTATAGATGTGGCCATCGACGACGTACCTTAACGACTTCATAGAGTTCATTCAGTGAGAACCCCATACGCCCCATACCTGTATCAACCTTCAGATGCACCCTGCAGGATTCATCTCTCGTTGAAGCAAAACTTTCAAGGCTGTCCAGGGAGGAAGTATCGGTTATACCAGGAATAAGATCAAGGGCCATGACCTCTTTTTCCGTTCCTGGAGGCAGTCCAGACAAGAACAGGATTGGGGCGGTTATCTTTCCTTCCCTCAAAGAAATCGCCTCTTCGATGTCTGATATGCCAAATCCCCATACACCGGCTGATTCGAGTAATCGGCCAACCTCTAATAATCCGTGGCCATAGGCATCTGATTTTATCACTGCCATTATACGAGCCCCTGTGATTTTCAGGAGTCCACTGAGGACAGTGAAATTGTGACTTAGAGCCGTGAGGTCTATTTCGATTCGGTTGAGGTCTTTATAAGACATGGGCGATCTTCCAGGTTTACTCAATAAAGACAAAACTTGTAAAATAGTTTAAGTTATTTGTATATACTGTAAAAATTGATTTTGTTCAAAATATCTTGTGTTTAAACTGCGTGATTCTTAAATGGTTTTTTATAGACACTAGCTGGAATAAAAAGGCAATACCATTTAGTAAAGGAGCCATAATGCATCTGCAAACAACTACCATTTCGGATGCCTGGTACCAAATACTGTACAATTTAGAATCTGAGGCCTACCGACAAGATATCGAAAGGGGATCCTTTGAAAAAGAGAATTACAGGCTTCAGATTCCATGGCTGTCTCTGGAAATCATGCATCCTCTTAAGGACATGATCCCAATTATTCCTCCGGGGTGCTCTGCGCCTCCACCGAATACCATGGAATATGTGAGAGAATATTTTATTGATTACTTGTTGGGAGGAAAACTGCCGGGAAAGAACGAGACCTATACCTATGCATCGCGGATAAACATTCAACTATCGAAGGCCATACAGATGCTCAAAGATACTCCAAATACCAATCAGTCTTCGATCACTGTCGGACGACCGGAGGACTTAGATCTCCAAGATCCGGCCTGTCTTAGAGCAATAGATCTGAAAGTTCACAACGGCCGACTCGATATTGCAACCTTTTGGCGCAGTTGGGATATTTGGGCTGGTTTGCCCACCAATTTAGGTGGTTTGGCATTATTAATGGAATACATCTCCGAGGAAATAGGATTTGG
>CAZPDU010000065.1:0-2601 GCA_964585405.1 uncultured Thermodesulfobacteriaceae bacterium
TCATCGGCGAGGATCGGTTCGTGGAAAGAGTCCTCTGGGAGGCGAATTCTCTGCCGGTGCGCAGACCTTCTATGGAAGCGGTGCTGGAGATCGTGACAAGGATGTACAATCTGCGAGAAGAGGACCTAAGCGCTTCCGGCCAGAAACGACTGCCATCTGAGGCCCGGGGGCTGGCGGCCTGGGCCGTTCGAGAATTGACGGATGGGACGTTGAACGATCTGGCCAAAAAATTCCGGCGAGACGCTTCAACCTTGAGTTCGGCAATCAGTCGATTCGAGGTGCGTCAAAAAGGTGATCCGACCCTCACGGGGAAGGTTGAGCAGTTGAAGAATGAGTTGGAGATTGTAGCCTGGCAGGCCTGACCCTGCTCCTCTCCTCTGTCTGAAGATAATCTTTCCTTTTTTGTTGAAATGTATTGGCTCTGTGCCGTAAACCTCCTATTTTTTTGAGGAAGCGGCCAGCGCTCTGGATGAGGAAAAAGCTGCTGAAATACCGCAGCTGAAGGGGCAGCAGACTTTGGTCGTGGTTTTCCTCTGACTATCGACGTTGACTGATTTCGATGTTATTGTGGGCATGGGGCCGGATTGATGAGATTTTTTGACTGGGGTCACAGGCCAAAGGCCCCTGCTTTCGCGGAAAGAATCTCAGGGTGAGTAGGGTTGTGGGGGCAAATTATGTTAAAAAAGAAAGATGAGATTAGAGCTATTTTGATAGAGTTGCTTTATGAAAAAGCCGACTTTGCCTTTCTTTTTGGTTCTTGGGCTAAGGACGACGCTCGAATTACCGGTGACAGTGACGTTGACTGTGGTGTGTTTTTTAGTACCGAAATTTTAGCGGATAAATCATACTTCGATATTGCTGAACACTTTGAATTAATGGTTGGTCGCAAGCTGGATATCGTGTGTTTAAATACTGCGGATATCATTATTGCTTCGCAAGTGATAACGACCGGTGAGGAGTTGTTTGCTAAATCAAAACAACAAATCATTGCATATCGTTCGAATATTATCAGTCGTTATCTCGATTTTAAAAAATCAAGAAAAATTATTGAGGACAACATACTGGTGAGGCCAAATTATGAGCAATGAAGAAGATGTTGTTCTAGCAAAAATTGCTATCATGAAAAAATGTGTAGCGACCATTAATGACATTCAGCAGGCAACTATATTGCCATGGATGGCTGAGGACTTATCGGTTCTCAATCTCCAGCGAGCGGTTCAGGCTGCAATAGATTTGGCTCATGTGGTTATCGCAAAATATGGTCTTGGATTACCCAGTGATTATGGTCAATCCTTTGATATTTTGACAAGACATAATGTTGTTGATTTGGAAATTTCCAAAATACTTAAAAAAATGGTTGGCTTTAGAAATATTTCTGTTCACGAATATCAGCAAATAAATGGCAAGATTGTGCAGTCCATCATTGAACATCACCTTGATGATTTCGAAGTTTATTACACCCAGATTTATAAATTTGTTTTTCGGCCGAACCAGGCTTAATGAAGTGGGCAGATTCAGATTGCAAGTGCACCACCTGAAGCCTCGTCGAGAACTTCTTGAGGTGTCCGGTAGCCGAGACACTTTCTCGGGCGATTGTTGATTTTTTGTATAACTTTGGCCAATGCTTTTTCTGATACCCGCTTAAAGCTCATCCCTTTTGTAGAACGTAACGGGGTCAGGCCTGAAAGGTTGCAAGTTGTCCAAATGATGCTATCTTTATTCGGTTATGACTTATTCGATCCTTCCAAAATCTATTCTTTCCGTCGCATTGGACTGTCTTTTTCTCGTGACGCAATCTTTTCCTGGCGCTGAACACCTATGGCTTTCGAATTCTGTTTTCAGTTGACTATCAACTCCATTTGGCGTACGCTTTAACGTACCTTAAGGAGGAGAAGAAAATGACTACTATTACGGCGACTGAAGCAAGGAAAAGCCTCTATAAACTTCTCGATGAAGTTTCCGAATCACACGAGCCTGTGCAAATTACCGGCAAGCGAGGCAATGCGGTCCTGATCGCTGAAGACGATTGGCGGGCTGTTCAGGAAACACTCTATCTCCATTCTGTGCCGGGCATGAAGGAATCAATCGTTGAGGGGATGAAAACCCCTATCGATGAGTGCGCCGAGGACCTTGAGTGGTGAGTTGGTGGATCGTTTTTACCAAGCAGGCACAGAAGGATGGGAAGAAATTATCGGCTTCAGGACTGAAGCCGAAAGCCGAAAAGCTGCTTGGTGTCCTAGCGGAGAATCCATATCAGACCCCGCCTCCGTATGAGAAGCTCGTAGGCGATTTGGCCGGAACATATTCCCGTCGAATCAACATTCAGCATCGACTTGTCTATCAGGTTCTGGAAGAGACCAGAGTGGTGAAGGTGCTGCGAATGTGGACGCATTATGGATAGAATAGTTGCTGGGTAACGGGGTCTGGGTAACGGGGTCAGGCCTGAAAGGTTGCAAGTTTCCCAAATAATGCTATCTTTATTCCATGGCACGTAAATCACGGATCCATTATCCTGGCGCGGTGTACCACGTCATCCTTCGGGGGAATGCTCGTCAGGACATCTTTTTTGACGACGAGGACCGTTGCCGATTTTATCTTCTC
>CAZPDU010000066.1:0-27913 GCA_964585405.1 uncultured Thermodesulfobacteriaceae bacterium
GCTTTCCCAGAAACAAGGTACAGGCGGAGACCCTGGCAAAGGCCTTAAAAAACGAGGGCATGGACCTGGATTATATAGTGGAAATAGTCCTGGACCGGGAGATTGCCAAACAGAGAATCATGGGACGCCGACTCTGTGTTAATGACAATAACCATCCCAACAATGTTGCAATTGACGCCATTAAACCGGCAGAAAAAGACGGCAAACTTGTCTGTCGTGTATGCGGCGGTGATCTCAAGAAAAGGCCGGATGATCAGGACGAAGCAGCCATTAACAAACGTCACGACATTTACTATGACGACAAGACCGGAACAATGGCGGCGGTCAACTTTTTTAAGACTTTGGAAGGTCCCCAGGTTATTTCAGTAGATGGGTCTGCCCCTATCGGTGAAGTATCTGAAAGCATAATGAAAAAGCTTCCATAGAATCAATCAGTATAATAATTGACTAGAAAGAGCGGAGTTTTTTCACCTCCGCTTTTTTTATCCATGCGGTCTGTGCCCGAAAGGTTGTACAGCCGCCTCAGGCACCTCAAATCCGGTTGAAAGGCAACTACCTCTCAGCTTCCCACCAGGTCAGAAGTCCGAGTTCAAACTTGTGGCTTAGTGCTTTCTGGAAAGGATAACACCTAATAGTAAAACCTATACGTCCGCTTGAAAGACAAAGCAGCGTGCCTTCAAAGACAGATCCACCTGTTTTCTGCTGTTCTTTTATTGGCAGCATTGGCAGTGGATGACCTTCAGGGATCTCTCCTTTATCATCCAGACGACCGATATAGGCCTCAACCCTCACCTCTTCAGGGTCCAGTCCACCGAGATCCAGTACGATTTTGATCGGCAAACGATCTCCGACCTTTGGCGATCCATTAATCGGGACCTGCAAGTCCAGTATTTTGACTTTATGCCAAACCTTCGATACATCCCTTTTCCAACGGGACAATTCCCTGGCCTCTTCCCAGTTATCCTTTGCAAATAAATGCCATTTGGAGATATTGGGCAGATAAAACTGGCTGGCATATTCTTCCACCATGCGGTTGGTGTTGAAGTAAGGGCACACTGTCTGAATGGAATTTTTAATCATCTCAACCCATCCGTGAGGCACATCATGGGCAGATCTATCAAAAAACAAGGGTATTACTGTATTTTCGAGCAGTTCATAAAGAAGCCGGCTTTCCACTTCATCCTGATATTCGCTGTCTTCATATTCCTCACCCGCGCCTATAGTCCAGCCATTGTTGCCCTTATAACCTTCACACCACCAACCATCGAGGATACTGAGGTTTATACCGCCATTGGCTGGGACCTTCATACCGCTGGTCCCGCTCGCCTCCATGGGACGACGAGGGGTATTAAGCCATACATCTACTCCCTGGACCAGATACCTGGCCACTTCTATGTCATAATTTTCAATAAATACAATGTGCTTTCGAAACTCCGGGTTATTGGCCATTTGTACAACTTTGTGAATAAGTTCTTTACCAAACTTATCCCGAGGGTGTGCCTTGCCACTGAAGATAAGCTGTACCGGACGCTCTTCATTAGATAATATTCGGCTGAGCCTGGCCAAATCACGAAAGAGTAAGGTAGAACGCTTGTATGTAGCAAAACGTCTGGCAAAACCTATGGTAAGGGCCTCTGGATCCAAGACCTCGTCAGCCTGCTTCATCTGGTAGGTCGGGGCACCTTTGGTTTGAAGCTGGTTTCTCAGTCTCTCTCTGGCAAAAGATATAAGCCTTTCTCTCAGCCTCTCTTTGCTTCTCCATAGCTCAAAGTCAGGAATTTGTTCGATCCTTTTCCAGATGGCGTAATTTGTCGGCTCATCGATCCACCTGGACCCTAAATATCGTGCGTATAACAGGGACATCTCACTTGACAGCCAGCCAAGCGTGTGTACTCCATTAGTAATATGGGTTATAGGAATCTCATGACGTGGAATCTGTGGCCAAATGCCGCCCCACATCTTTCGTGTGACCTCACCGTGCAGTTTGCTTACGCCATTGGTCTGAGATGCCATATTGATAGCCAATACTGCCATGCAGAATTCTTCAATCTGATCACCAGGATTGATTCGACCAAGACCCAGAAATGAATCTATGCCGATGCCCATTTCATCTGCCAATCCAGTGAAATATCGCCGTATCATTTCAGGGGGAAAGCGGTCTATTCCTGCGGGTACGGGAGTATGAGTAGTAAATATGCTGGTTGCACGCACCGCCTCCAGAGCTACATCATAAGGCAGACCATCTTTGTGCATTATCTGTTTAATACGCTCCAGTGCCATAAAGGCGCTATGGCCTTCATTCATATGGCAGACTGAAGGCCAGGTATCAAGGGCCGTTATTAACTTTATTCCACCCATGCCCAGCACTATCTCCTGCTGAAGCCTGGTTTCCAGACTTCCACCGTAGAGATACGAAGTTATCTGTCTATCTAAACGCGAATTTAATGGAACATCGGTATCCATCATATATATTATGACCCGGCCCACATTAAGCGACCAGGCCCTTATATGAACCACTCGGCCTTCGAGTTCAACCTGCACGGTCAAAGGATCCCCCTTTTTATCTCTGACCAGGCTTACCGGCATATTGTAGAAGTCATTTGAGGGATAGGTCTCGAGCTGCCATCCATCTGGATTAAGATATTGTTGAAAATATCCATGTTTATAAAGAAGACCGATTCCTATTAAGGGAAGCCCAAGATCACTGGCTGACTTCATATGATCACCAGCAAGGATACCCAGTCCCCCAGAATATAGAGGAAGGCTTTCGTGCAGCCCGAACTCAGCGGAAAAATAGGCTATTTTCCCGTCATCCCCCTTTTTACTGATTTTTTTATACCATGTCTGGGCCTTAATATAGCGGTCCAGCTCTCTTTGCACCTTTTCCATCCTGGCAAGAAAGATGTCATCCCGCTCAAGCTGTTCCAGTCGCGGTTGCTCAATTGTGCCTAATAATGAAACCGGGTTATGCCTGCATCTCTCCCAGACATCACGGTCCATGTCCTGAAAGAGATGTATAGACTCAGGTGTCCATGTCCACCAAAGGTTTCGAGCAATGGTCATCAGAGGTTTCAAACGCTCGGGCAGACTGGGAATAATTGTGATGGTTTGAATTGTGGGCATGATAAGGGTATCCTTGTGATGTTCTAGAGGCTGGAACTATTTATCATTTGCGAATAACAAGCCGTCCATCTTTTAAATCAACTAAAACTTTGCCCCCCTTTGAAAGTCCATCGAAAAGGATGGCATCAGACAAAGGATCTTTTATTTCCTTTTGTAAGACACGGGCCAGGGGACGTGCTCCAAACTTAGCGTCAAATCCATTTTGGGCAAACCATGATCTGGCGGCAGGTGTGACATTCAACTTAATATTACGTTTAGATAACTGCTCCTGAATTTCCTTGAGAAGTTTATCCACTATCTGCTTCATTACTGAAATAGTCAAATGGCCGAAAGGTATAACAGCCTCCAGCCGGTTTCGAAATTCCGGACTGAAGATTTGTTTTATTACATTCTCTCCTTTGTAGCTGCTATCATCCGCCTTTGTACCAAAACCAATTATCTGGCTTTCCATTTCCCTTGTACCTGCATTCGATGTCATAATCAATATTACGTTGCGAAAGTCTGCGCCTTTACCTGTGTTGTCGGTAAGGGTGGCGTAATCCATGACCTGAAGCAAGATACTGAAAAGGTCGGTATGGGCCTTCTCTATTTCATCCAAGAGAAGAACACAGTATGGGTGCTTACGGATTGCTTCAGTGAGGAGACCTCCCTGATCAAATCCAACGTAACCTGGAGGCGCACCAATGAGCCTGGCTACGGCATGCTTTTCCATATATTCGCTCATGTCGAATCGCAGGAACTGTATACCAAGTACTGCGGCTGTCTGCCGGGCAAGCTCTGTCTTTCCAACTCCTGTGGGTCCTATAAACAGAAAAGAGCCTATCGGATGTTCTGGATGAGAAAGACCGGCACGGGAGCGCTTAATGGCTTTTGACAATATTTCTACTGCTTTATCCTGGCCAAACACGACGGATTTTATGGATTCCTCGATTTTTTCCAGACGAACGCGGTCCGACTGCGTGACAGTCTTTGCAGGCAATCGGGCCATTTTGGCGATAACTTTTTCCACATGGCGTGTAGTCACGAGCCTTGATCTATTTCCAGCATTGTCTGAAAGCCTCAATACAGACGCCGCTTCATCTATCACATCAATAGCCTTGTCCGGCATATAACGATCTGTAAGGTATCTACCTGATAGTTCAGCTGCAGTTTTCAGGGCGCTGTCAGTATATTTTATTGCATGATAATCTTCGTAGTGTGATCTCAGCCCCTTAAGAATCTTAACCGTCTCTTCCACACTGGGCTCCAAAATCTCTATCTTCTGAAAACGCCTTGACAGTGCCCGATCTTTTTCAAAGAAATTCCTATAATCTTCATAAGTAGTAGAACCTATACACTTCAGATCACCATTTGTCAGCGCCGGCTTCAGGATATTTGAGGCATCCAGAGATCCTCCACTGGCAGCCCCTGCTCCAACAACCGTATGAATCTCATCAATAAACAGTACTGCCTTTGGGCATTTTTTGATCTCAGCAATAACATCTTTGAGCCTGGCTTCGAACTCCCCCCTGTATTTGGTGCCGGCAAGAAGCGATCCCATATCCAGAGCATATATCTCCGTATTCTGTAAAGTCGATGGTGCTTCACCGCTGCGGATTCTAAGTGCCAATCCTTCAGCCAAAGCGGTCTTGCCAACTCCAGGTTCGCCCACATAAATGGGATTGTTCTTTCTCCGTCTGCAGAGAATCTGCATTGTACGTTCCAGTTCCAACTTACGTCCGACAAGCGGGTCAATTCCTCCATTAGCCGCTTTCATCGTGAGATTTACCGTAAAGGCATCCAGTGCGCTCGCCGATTTTACTGAGGAACTGGCCTGTTTCCCGGTTTTAAAACCTGTCTTCCCTTGGGAACTATCGGCCTGGTAAGAACAGGTTTTCTCAATCCCATGCGATATAAAATTCAATATATTCAGCCTGGTGATTCCCTCCTGATGGAGAAAGTGTGCTGCATAGGAATCCTCTTCCGTCATCACGGCAGCAAGAAGATCTCCTATGTCTGCCTCTTCTTTTTCGGCAGACTGCACATGCATAATGGTCCGCTGAAGTACCCTCTGCAGAACAGCTGTGGGCTGGGGGCCTTCTTTTCGATCTTCGGGCAATTTTTCAAGGTGAGTCTCGAAAAATGTAACAATTTTAGATTTCAGCCGTTCAGGATTGCCTCCACATGCCATTATGACCTCTTCACCCTTTTGGTGATGAATTATTGCAAAAAGCAAATGCTCAAGAGATAAATATTCATGATGCCTTATATGGGCCTCCCGGGCCGCTGCACCTAACATTATTTCCAGGTCCTTGCTTATCATTATTTGTGCCCTTCTATGTACATTCCATACTGGATTTAAGCGGAAAACCTGCCTTCTTCGCACTCATGTGAACGGCATTTACCTTTGTCTCTGCAATCTCACTGGTATAATATCCACAAATACCAAAACCATTATAATGCACGTTCAACATGATCCTTGTTGCCTCTGAAGGTGACTTATGGAATATATCTTCCAAGATCCGTACCACAAAATCCATTGTAGTATAATCATCATTATATAGCAGGACCTTACACATTGGTGGTTCCTTAAGTTCCTGCTCTGCAGAATCTTCTAATTGGTCTTGTTTTTCAATATCGAGCCAGCTCATCTTTCCGCTCTTCCTAATTTTAGTTCGTCTTAATTACAAATTATCTAAAAAAATTTAAGATATTAAACACTGAAGTGCTGGATTATTTAATCGGCAAAACCTGAGGTCACCCCCTGAATCGCCATATTTTAACACCTTTTGCAAGGCTGTTCCAGAAAAACGAAATACAGCAAAATGTTATAACTGATTTTTGGTTACTTTAATTTTGCGGCCTGTATATGAGTTGCTCTAGCATAATTCACTGCGACCAGGTTTTATCACTGAAAAATTCAGGCCCTTGTATTCCAATATTTCTACTGAAATTTTATGCCGCTTTATGACATTTAGAATACTCAATCATCATAAAAAATTCCGTGTTGCCTTTTGCCCCCAGGATAGGCGATGGCGTAATACCCATGACATGAAGCTTCAGTTTATTGCAAAAGATAATGAGTCTATCCAGTACCTCTTGGTGCAGCTTTGTATCTTTTACTATCCCGCCTTTTCCAACCTTTTCTTTTCCTACCTCGAATTGAGGCTTGACAAGGGCAATAATCCTGCCTTCCCGATGCAAAAACGGCAGAATAGATGGTATTACCAGCCTGAGCGAAATAAATGATGTATCTATTGACACCAGATATATAAGAGTATCAAGGACGTCAGATTTCAAATATCTTATATTTGTCCTTTCAATAGGTACAACCCTCTTGTCGTTTCTAAGCCGCCAGTCCAGTTGACCATAGCCGACATCCACTGCATATACTTTTGCCGCCCCCTTTTGGAGCAGACAGTCAGTAAATCCGCCTGTCGATGCCCCGACATCCATACATACAAGATCCTGAACGTCTACTGAAAAATGATCAAGTGCGTGAGCAAGTTTTATTCCGCCGCGGCTTACATAGGGATGCGGTGGTTTTATCAGATCTATTTGAACATCAGAAGAAAACCGGTGTCCTGCTTTATCGACCACGTTTCCTTCCACTTTTACCTTGCCCGCACTAATAAGAGCCTGGGCCTTATTTCTTGAAGTAACAAGCCCCTTCTGCAACAAAATAACGTCAAGTCGTAATAATTTTTTTTCCAAAACAGGTAAATTTATGGTAGTTCTATAGGTTAAGTTGTATTTAAAACAAATCAAGGGATTCAGGAATTAAAATCCAGATCTCTCAATTCACAACTTCTTAATTATATGTAAGATAATTTCTGCTATTTGTAAAATAATCTAAAGATAAGGAAATTTGAAATGGCTGTTACAAAAGAAAAAATTTTAGATGTACTAAAGAAAGTTAAGGACCCGGGTCTTAAAAAGGATCTTGTAACGCTCGGGATGGTTAGAGATATTGAGATAGCCGGTTCAGCAGTACGAGTTACCATAGCCCTTACGATGTCCAGCTGTCCTATGAAGAATAAGATTAAAGATGATGCAGAGAAAGCCATAAGTAATTTAGAGGAGGTGAGTGAGGCCAGGGTAATCTTCACTACCATGACCTCTGAGGAGAGGGCGAAGCTTTTAGGCCAAGAGCCATCCGAGATGGAAGGGATAGAAAAGGTAAAGCACATAATTGCTATTGCCAGCGGAAAGGGTGGGGTGGGCAAGTCCACCGTTACTGTAAATCTGGCAATCGCCCTTTTAAAAAAGGGGTTTAAGGTGGGTATACTCGATGCTGATATGCACGGCCCGGATATCCCCATAATGCTCGGCATAGATGAGCGCCCCCTGGGTTCCAGAGGCATGCTTCTACCTATTGAGAAATTCGGTCTTAAGATTGTATCGACCGCCACTTTGGCAGGGGAGGGGGTACCGATAATATGGCGTGGGCCCTTGGTCAACAAAGCTATCAAGGAGTTCCTGGGACATGTGGCCTGGGGAGAGCTGGACTTTCTTTTGGTAGACCTGCCTCCCGGCACTGGAGATGCACCTCTTACTATGGCGAAATTAATATCCCTTGAAGGTGTTATAATAGTTACAACCCCTCAGAAAGTTGCGCTTGCAGATGTACGTCGATGTATTGGCCTATTCGTAAGTCAGAAAATCCAGATCTTCGGGATAGTGGAAAACATGTCTTTTCTGCGTGTTCCTGTTCCAGGTGTACCTGAAGAACAGATCCTGGAGATATTCGGTAGTGGAGGGGGTAAAAAAATGGCTGATGCATTCGGGATCCCCTTATTGGGTAAAGTTCCCCTAGATCAGGAAATCAGAAAGGGTGGCGATATGGGTACACCAAAGGCACTCGATGCTGATAGTGAATGTGGCAAGACATTTGATATCATAGCTGAAGAGCTGTTGAAACATGTCAAAATAATTTAGATTATTGACTTAACATATCTATATAATGTAAGTTTAGCATCTAGATATCAAAATAATCGAACTTTGAATAATTTTTTCAATAGAGGTATTTCCCCCCAGGCTTCTGAGGCCTTTGATAAAATCGCTGAAACCTATGACGCCTGGTATGATGATAATCCACTCTTTCATTGTGAACTTCGTGCCTTAAATGAGGTCACTTCGGTATCTCCTCTATCTCTGGAAGTGGGAGTAGGCTCCGGTCGTTTCTCTCAGGCCTTGGGTATAAGGTACGGAGTGGACCCGGCTCCTGGACTTTTGAGATTAGCCAAAAGCCGAGGGGTGCAGCCTGTACAGGCCCTGGCCGAGGCATTGCCATTCAAAAAGAGCAGCTTGGAGCAAATATTTTTTATCTTTTCACTCTGTTTTTTAGAAGATTCGTTTAAGGCCCTGCAGGAAGCAGCGGCGGTCCTCAAGACAGGAGGTCTATTAATAATCGGCTTTGTACCCAGACATTCCAGTTGGGGCGTTTGTTACGAACAAAAGAAACAGAAGGGACACCCTCTTTACAAATACGCCTCATTTTTCTGCCTACAGGACCTTTTATCGAATATTGACAAGGCGCATTTCAGAATAGAAGGTGGAACTTCCACCCTTTTCCAATCTCCAAAATTGAAAAAATATCGCATGGAAAAACCCGTAAAGGGGTTACTATCCAGGGCCGGATTCATTGTGCTTGTTGCCAGAAGACTTTGAAAGTCCTTAATGGAGACTGAATCATGATATGGACAGAGAGCGGATTGGGAAACATGGAGGACTTTATCGAAGACCTTAAAACTACGCTTGCCAGTGCCAGAGAGCACAAAAATCAGACAACCCTGCTTCTTGTCGAGCTGGATACTGGAAAGAATGCGGACAAATCTTCAAAGGGATTTAATTTGGAGAGGGTTTATAACCATATTTCAAAAATATTGAGAAACAGAGATTCTTTATATAGGATAGCTGAGAACAGATTTGCTGCTATCTTGCCGACAACATATGAGGCAGGAGGGGAGGCGGCTGCCCTGAGACTCAAAAAACAGATTCCCAAAAGAGTTCCAGGATATCTCAACACCCCGTGTTCTTTGTCTGTCGGAGTCTTGAGTGTAGAGCCCAATGAGACAATAGATCATAAAAACTTGTTTGATTCCCTTGAAAAAGACCTTTTTAGAGATCAAGACTGTCAGGAACGCGACTTTGCATCAATTAAAAGAGAGATAAAAGAAGAAAAAACAAGGCATGTAGTGATACTGGGAAATAAATCACAAGAACTAGATGCCGTAGCCTCTGTTTTATCTCTTAAAGATTGCGAAGCACATTGTATCAGTAAACCGGAAAAGGGACTTAATACCTTAAGAGAATGGGGAACAGGGGTACTGATTGTCGCCTCTGATATCTCATCACAGGCCAGACTGGAGACATGTAAAAAAATTCGTTTGGACAGGGAGTTACACGATACCTATGTAATCTGGCTTCAAGAACGTTCCAATATGTCCCATGCAATTGACAATCCTTCCGGATTAGTAGATGAGATACTGCCGGCGGATATAGGAATAGATCAGATCCTTAGAAGTATTTCAGCTGCCTTCAGGGTCATGGACCTTAAAACAGAAATTTCAAAGATTCCCTTATTTCTCAATATTCTTGATTTTGTCGGGCGTACATCTCATCAACTAAACCAGCCGTTGCAGGTAATTATTGGAAAAATCGAAATTCTGCTATTAAATGAGAAGGAAGATGAAAATACTTCTTCGGCCCTGAAAGAAATTCGAAAACAGGCCTTGCGCGCAGCGGACATCAATCAAAAAATCAGTCGGCTGATAAAACACGACATACATCTTGAGTAATTCAAAAATCCAGTAATTAAAATCAACAAAGTGAAACTCCCTGCCTTAAAAGGCAGGCCATCTTAAAAAGCTATGAAGCGGATTGCATCCCCTATAACCCCGCTCCGCATTCATTCCCGCCATAAATAGCCGGCTATGTTGTTGGATAGATTATATTTTACATAATATATCTTATACGACATTACTGAAAGAACAAAAAAACGACCTCTTGCGGCCTTTCAATGTTTCTGAATTGTTATTCGTGGTTTTGGGCTTGGGTAAAAATCTTATTGTGGTTTATAGCAAGTCTTTTATGAGTTCCTTGAGCATACTCTCTGCGACTTTATCTGCATCTACTTTGTAAGTGCCCTGTTGGACCTGCTTTTTGAGGGATTGTATCCTAGCAACTCTTTCGGGGTCTGGAGTATCCATGGCTTCATTTACTTTACTCATCAATAGAGAGCCGGAAAACAGTTTGTCTTTATCTGCCGGATTCGAATCTTTCATGTCTAAAGTTTAATGAAACCCATGCATTTTACTTGTGTCCTGATTATTTCATTTATACATACCATCGGAAAAAAAATAGAATGCCGTTAATTCTATACGTTATGACGCAATATGCTCCGCATCCTGAAATAAATAACGAGATTGCTTTAATAATGCCCGCATTGCAATCTTTTCAGGCACTTGTCATTTTGACGAAGGCGGGAATCCGAGAATCAGGCCGCTTCAGCGTTTCAGAATCCCCGCCGCTTTCGATTGCATAGACAGCATTAAAAAAGTCACCTGCTTGTACTCTTTATGCCCGAACTGAGTGTCTTTTATTCTACGGATTCAGACAGCTTTGTTCCCGGTTTAAATTTTACAACCTTCTTGGCAGGAATTTCCATTGGCTTTCCTGTGCGGGGATTACGGCCTGTACGTGATTTTCTCTTGGTTACTGAAAAGGTTCCAAAGCCTACCAGCGTCACCTTCTCCCCTTTGTTGAGCGATTCAGTGACAGCTTCCATAAATCCATTTAGCGCCTTGTCCGCAGCGGTTTTGAAAATGCCGGCTGACTTTGCCATACGATCTACCAGTTGTCCCTTGTTCATATTACCCTCCAATAATGTAATTTTGTGTTATACCTTGACCCCAAGATATAAATAGTTGAATCCCATGTTCTGCAAAAGGCCTTTAATTTTTGTCCATTGGCCTTCCGCATACAACCTCTCCTCTTCTAAGATCTCTAAATAAGCCCTGCTGCCACTCACACGCAATTTTGCATTCCTTATATTCAAATCTTTCAGCACCTCCTCAGCTGATTCTATCCTTTCAACTAAATTTGGTGTGATAAAAGTACCCCTGGCCACTCTGGTGGCAAGGCATGAATGGCTTGGCCGGTCCCATGTCGGTAAACATAACTTGTAACTTAATATCCTTATATTGTTTTTATTCAGATTACAATAGACTAAAGGAATTTTTACTGATAATTCCTGTATTGCTTTGAAACCGGGTCTATCACTGCCTATATCATCCAGCTGGGTACCGTCCAGCAGATTCGAAATTCCATGCTCTCGACAAACGGACCATAACTTTGAGTACATTACATATTTGCAGTAATAGCATCTGTCAATTCCATTCTTACAGATACAATGGAAATCAAAAGGTCGCCAATGTAATTCTCTAAACGGTATACCTATTTCGTCAGCGACCCTATATGCCCACGTTCGTTCCCTTTTTGACAGAAAGGGTGATACCAGTAAAAAAGAAACAACCTGCCCATGGCATGCTTCCTTAGCTATTCTCAGCAAATAGGTACTGTCTACTCCACCTGAAAAGGCAACACCCACCCGGCCTTTTATGCTGCTCAGGTATTCTAACAACAGTTCTGAGCCACTTGATTTATTGTTCAAACTCTGTTTTTGATCGGCAGGAGCTCCTGGGGCTCTCCAAGTTCAAATCGGCCCTGGCTGATCCATTTTTTAAGTGTCTCAGCGATCTCCCGAGCCCTGACGTAACTGGACAGAGAGGCGGTTGGGACATCCTTACCCCCTATTTTTATACTTCCGCTCTTTAACTGTGCATAACTGACTTCCGCAAGGCATATACTCTTTCCCAGAGGATAATCATGACCGTAATCTACCACCTGGGTTACAATATCCTCATCGGATATAGCTGTTCGCATGGCCATCTCTTCATTGAGTATGGGTATTGGTATTCCGAGTCCTACAGCAAGGGAACATCCATATCCCAAGATGCTCACTCCCAACAACCACCTGGGGTGCATCTGTTTAAGATCGCCGGATACCATGAGTGAGCCCGCAGGCTTACGCGGTAGGCCTTTTTCATTTCGAGGCACTTCTGGATTATGCTGTGTTCCGGCACAAAGCACATAGCCCGGCCCACCTCCCAGAAAGATGTGCGTTCCGGTACCGACAGTTTGATAATATGCGTCATTGAGTAAAGGGCTTAACTGCCCGGAAGTGCAGTAATTGGCGTTGCCGAGATTCGGTCGCAAAGTGCCCATATATGTATAAACGGTTTTTTTTGTAACATTTACTGCACAGTTGTAATTCTGGAATGAATTTCTTGGATTACAGAGCCGGGCAAAAGGCAGATCCGCAAGAGTGACTCTTTTATCCAGGCACCTGCTCGGATAGCAATGGCTCCCATAAGACTCTGCCCTTAAAGTTATTGATTTGCCGGCCACCAAATCCTGTATCACATGTCCTCCACCGTAGAGAAACTCACCAGGATAGATATTATTAAGAGGGTCGTCTTGTCGAGGTTCTGTAGCCCCGAGATACACGTCCAGCGCAGCTAGACTGGCATAAGCCGATACGCCGTTAAGCCATACTTTAGTCGCCTTTATACCAGGTATGCACGGTCCGAGATTGATAAAGGCCCCTGAAGAACACATGGGTGAAAAAGTACCTGTAGTCACTACGTCTATCTTTCTTGCCGCCTCAACTTCCCCATGTTTTCGGACAATTCCGATCATCTCCTCTGCAGTAGCCACAACCGCCTTTCCGGATCGGATTTTCTCATTGATTTCCTTGAAAGTCTTATTGACCTGATAGTGACCCATGTTTGAATTCCGCAGCTATTCTATTAATCCAGTATAGAAACAACCTTGTGGTCCTCATCTTCCAGTGCTCGAACAATAGAAGAAAGTTCTCCCTTTTCCAGCCTTATGTAATAGACCTTTTTTTTAGACGTTAGTGCCTCTACCCCCACACTGATTACCTTCCCCCCCATCTCACGAATCAAGCGAAGAACGTCATCGAGCGTACCACCTTTTTCAGATAAATTGATATCCAGCCGTGAACTCCCCTTCAAAAGCCCAAAAAGTTCTATAAAAGCAGCAAGTATGTCTGTAATGGTGAGCATTCCGATCAGTTGTCTCTTTTCCAGAACAGGTAAGCCGCCTATCTTGTATTTATGGATTATCTGTGCGGCGGAATCAATACTGGTATTGGGATCCACAGTAATAGGATTGACAATCATAACGTCTGAAATGGAGAGTTCGTTCACCATGGAGGGGAAAAAATATTGCCGCAGATTGCTTTCCGTAACCAGACCTTGCATTGCATCATCTTCTACAACGGGTAAATGCCTTATCGAATGCTGGTGCATTAGTTTTACAGCGGCATCTATGGAGGCACGAGGCCCAATTGTTATTATGTCCTTGGCCATCCAGTTTTTGACTTTCATTATTATCTCACTCAAATGATCCTATAAATCACATCACCACGGCTTACCACTTTTCCAGGATGTTGAATCGGGCAAGTCAACAAACTACATCTTATGATACGGCGAATATCATTTCAAGTCATGTATCCGCCTTAAATGGCTACATACTAAAACTTTGTGATTTTGCAAGGGGCTCTCTTGACTTATCTGGTGGCATCTCTTATCAATAACGCATTAAATTTCTTCTAATAAGGAGGGTAAATGTCTAGACACAAAAAGATCGAAAGGCGCAGAGAAATCGAAAGAAGACGTAAGAGACGTGAAAAGCGACGCAAGTTGCGGGCTAAAGGATTGCTTGAGTCTTGATGCATGATACCCCTGCCCTACTGTATCTATAGTATCAAGCTCGATTTACCATGGCTGCAAAGGCGCCGGCGCCAAAACCATTGTCTATATTTACCACCGCAACTCCAGTGGCACAGGAATTAAGCATGGTAAGCAACGGAGCCAGACCCTGGAAATTGGCACCATAGCCCGTACTGGAGGGGACTGCCACTACAGGCGCACTGACAATGCCTCCAAGAATGCTCGGCAACGCGCCATCCATACCCGCCACGGCTATAATTACGCTGGCCTGACGTAATTCCTCCAGATGATCAAGTAATCTGTGAATTCCAGCGACTCCCACATCGTAGATACGTTTATAGGGATGTCCCATAAGATCCAGGGTAAGGCAGGCCTCCTCTGCAACCGGTAGATCAGCCGTACCGGCTGAAATTACCAGAACGGTTCCTCTGTTCGGCGGCGTGGAATTGGAAGTCTTTCCGGACCATGTAAGTGATTTGGGTATAGGATGGAATTCTATCTCCGGTATGGAACGGACAACACAATCTGACTGCTCCTTTGATACCCTTGTCACCAGTACTGGCCCGCCGACGGAAATCAGCCTGGAAACAATGTCTGTTAATTGTTTACATGTCTTTCCTGGTCCGTAAACGACCTCTGGAAAACCCTCTCTTATGTATCTGTGATGATCAAGACAGGCCCAGCCCAGATCCTCAAAAGGCAGTCTTTTAAGGCTTTCTATTGCCAGGTTTACGGATAAATCGCCGGCCTTTATTTTCTCCAGCAGATCCCGGAGCTTTGTTTCATTCATAAGGATAAATTAATTTAATTATTCTCATTAACTTATTATTATAATATATGATTTATGAGCTATAATTTATAGATCCTTCAGGTATTCCTTGAGCGGTATCAACTGTTGTTCAAATTGATCAGCGATTTCAATCGATATTCGAGACCACTCCTTTTGAAATTCGGGCAATGAATTAACATCTATCCTACTGGCTATAGCTGAACCATACTGTTGTGAAATAGCCTGTCTTATACCGCCCAGCTGGTCTTCCATCTGCATTTTTAACTGCTCATGGTATTGATCACGTGTCTGCTCATAATTTTTCAGCAACTGCTCAATGCGAGGGATGATCTGATTTACCAGGCTTCCTTTAAGCTCTGCAAAACCACTCAAGGCCTTTTTAATACCCGGCCACTGGTCTTTATCCCTGGGCAGGACAATATTCCTCAACAGTATTTCCGTAGCCCCCTTTAATACAAGCGGCATCTCTTTCTTGGAAATATCGCTGAGGCCTGATGTAAGTCCCTCAATTTCACCCTGCATATACCTGGCAACTATTCGGTGGCCGTAATCCAACCACTTCTCAGTCTCTAGATCTTCTTTAGTGATACGACCAAGACGATCCGCCTTCTCCATAGCGATCTCTATACTGCTTTTAATCTCTCCCATTTTCCATAAACTCCTACAATTGTGCTCGACAAAGCTAGGATATCTCGATAAAACTGAAATCAGCATAATCACGCAGGCAACAAGAATCAAGATCAGACTTCCGCCCAAAAAGCGGCAACGGCGAAAAGGCGGCTCAGGAGGAATCGATGTCCAAAACCCCTGTCTGGATGAAAATAATGTCAGATCCGGCATCATATCCACATATGGTCGATAATGTACCTGTGATTCAGACACATATTTCATGGGTATTTCTCGCAGGAGAAAGGGTATATAAAATCAAAAAACCAGTGGATTTTGGTTTCCTGAATTTTACAACACTGGACAAGAGACATCATTTTTGTCAGGAAGAGCTAAGGTTGAATCGCCGTCTGTGTGAAGAAATTTACCTGGATGTATGGCCTGTCACCAAAGATAATGGTCAAATAAGAATTAATGGTACCGGAACGCCCATAGAGTGGGCAGTAGTTATGAAGCGTATGCCTGAAAAAGGCATGATGGTCTATCTACTTTCTGAAAACATGATAGGCAATGCCGAAATCGATGCAATTGTCAGTATATTGGTGCCTTTTTACAAAAAGGCAGCTGCAGGACAGGAAATTAAAAATTTCGGGTCAATAGAAATAATAAGTCAAAATACAGAGGAAAATTTTGATCAGACCACAGATTTTATCGGGAATCTAATTGAAGAAACTGCCTACAGCCATATTTGTAATTATACCAGATCTTTTATTGACCAAAACAAACGCCTGTTTCAGTCAAGAATAGAAAAAGATTTCATTCGAGAAGGTCATGGGGATTTATATTCTGCCAATATCTGTTTTGATAAAATAAATAATGCTGTTTATGTCTTTGATTGTATTGAGTTCAACAAACGCTTCAGGTGTGGAGACATTGCCTCAGATGTGGCCTTTTTGGCTATGGATCTCGATTATCACGGCCTTCCAACACTCTCCAACTATTTTGTCAGGTCATTTTCCGACCTGATAGGAGATGCCCAGCTTCTTGAATTAATGGATTTCTATAAGTGTTACCGGGCATATGTAAGGGGTAAAATCGGTTGTTTTACCTGGGCATCTGATGGAATAGACACTGAAACGAAAGAAGATGTCGGACGCCAGGCCTCACAATACTTCCGACTGGCATTGAATTATGCAGGCGGCATAGATGCCCCTGACCTTTATGTTTTTTTCGGTCTCTCCGGTACCGGCAAGTCCACAGTTGCGTCTGCCTGGGCAAACGACCATAGACTTCCTTTTTATAACTCAGACAGGGTAAGAAAGGAGTCTGTGGCCGGAATACCCTCGAAGGAACGTCACTGGGAACCTTTTGATCAGGGCATTTACAGCCGGGAGCACACTCTCAAAACATATAAGGCTTTGGCCTGCCATGCAGGACGACATCTGATGCAGGGGGAATCGGTAATACTGGATGCCACTTATAGGGACAAAGAAGAGAGATTAAGGCTCTTAGATTTGGCCAGGGAAGCCAAAGCAAACATCCATTTTATCTTGTGTACGTGTCCTGAACATGAAATAAAAGGACGCTTGATTCAAAGGGCACGAATTAAAACCCATGTTTCAGACGGTCGATGGGATATATACTTGAAACAGAAAGAAAAATTCGCACCAACGGATGACCTTGACAAGGACAATTTAATGATACTGTCTACCGACAGATCCTTACATGAGACACTACACGAATTGAATGAACATTTCCGCTGTTAGTCCATAGGGTAAAAATCATCATTTCAGGGCAATAAATAGCTGGAAAATCCCAAAAATAAAGAGAATAACAGCAAATTCCTGATGATAGGAAAAGTTAAGATTCTGCACAAAAAATGCCGCTGTGAGCAGAATCAAGCCCATGCCTATGGGTTTCAGATAGGCACGTATATATTCTCCCAGGATTTCCATGGTCTCTCCCGAGAGTTTTACGTGCAGATTCTCCTCACTTAAATGTGTGATAATTATCTTCAAGCGCCTCACAGTAAGGGGCAGAGAGATGAGTTCGCTTCTGAGCGTGGGTAATAACTTAGTCTCCGCACCCAGTGCCCTGTTTATATTTTTTATCAGTACAGGCAGGATATCTTTGATACCGTTAAAATTTTCAATGAAGGTAGTCCCCAGTCCCTCTACAAGAGAGCTGGCGCGCATGACATAGACCAGTTCCTGCGGTATCTTGAACGGTAATTCACGCATTGAGTCCAGCAAATCAAAGGCCAGGTTCTGCATAGTAGTAGCATTCAGATTTTCATTTCCAAAGATATCAAACATGCGTTCAGCCAGTTCCTGCATTTGGTCCTCTCTTGCCGTAGCAACGATGACACCTAACCGCTTGCAGGAGGCGATAAACAGCTCAAAGTCCTGCTCGTTGGCGGCCTTTATCATCTCAATCATGGCGACCCGCGTGGAGTTGGACAATCGCTTTACCATTCCGAAATCCAGGACAATCAGCGTACCGTCGTCCCCAACCAAAAAATTGCCGGGGTGGGGGTCGGCGTGAAATAGGCCGCATACCAGCATCTGTTCCATATAGAAGGAGATCATCCTGTCCATAAGGGTTTTGAATGAAATATTTGAACGGTACAAACCCTCTTTATCATCAATACGCATCCCTGTCTCAAAACTCATAACCAGGGCATCAGAGGTGCAATAATTTGGATATACCTCTGGAAATCGGATACCGTTCAGCTTATATACCTCTCTGAATTTACAAAGATTATCCATTTCGATAGACAAATCCACCTCTTTGACGATCATTTTGGCGAATTCATTGAGTACTGCCTCCAGAGAGTTTTTTGTCAGGCGACTGAAGAAAGGCTGAAAGATCCTGAGAAAAATACCTATGATCCTGATATCATCAAGAACGTCTTTTTCAATGTTCAGGCGGCGTATTTTTACAGCCACTTTTGTACCGTCGTACAGCTCGGCACTGTGCACTTGACCTATGGAGGCACTGGCTATGGGAATACGACCAAAATGACGGAAAGGCCGGACTGAGCCAAATGCCCGATGGTACATGATCTCGAAATCAACTCGGTCCATGGGCTCGACCTCATCGTGGATGGTCTTGAGCTCGCGCAGATATTCCTCTGTAAAGAAATCGGCCCTGGTAGCCAGAACCTGCGCCAGCTTGATAAAGCTTACGCCCAGATAAAGTATGGTTTGCTTGAACGCAATCGGATCCAGTGGACGTAAATAAAGAAAGCGTTCCTTTTTGCGCACAATAACAAATACGGTAAGCAGAAAACGAAATGTCTTCCACACCCGTCCTGGATTATAGTTTCTGAGCATCAGGCCTTTTTTATCATCATTTTCAGTTCTTCTAAGTCCTCCTTGGTAGCCAGGTTCATCTCACGGATAGTCTCCTTTAGTCTTTCATGAATGCGCGAATCAAGGGCCTCCTCTTCCTTTTTGGCCCTGTCCTTGGCGTCCTGAATAAATTTCTTGGCATCCTCCTTATTGATTTCTCCGCGTTTCTCCAGTTCTTTGATCCGTTCCTTGAGCTTATCCTTTGCCAAGAAAGCGGCCCCGAGTCCCAGATACAGCATGTCCTTCGCTTCCATTGTCTTTCCCCCTTTTTTATTTTTTCATGATCAGGTGCTTTATCCCCCTGATCTGTCTGAATGTCGCCCCTTCGCTGATGCACCGAATGACGCTTTGCGGATCAACTACTCGTGAACCGGCGATCATATCAACTCCGTAGTCAAAAAGTACAGGTGATAAAGGCGATGTGGCCCCCACCATCACCACGAAACTATCTATACACAGACTCAATAACTCATCTACAGTATTATTAATAAAGGATGTCCCCGTAATGGCAACAACATCAGCCATAGGCATCACTTTTTCCGCCTGTTCAGGCGGCAGGTCCCCTTCCTGGGGCCTTTTCTCTATTACCCAGAGTCTTTTGGCCAACCTCCTGATCCTGGGAATAAATGGAAAATGGCCTACAACACATACGTTTTTCCCCCTTCCCTTTTCAGCTAATATATCAACTGCATTCAGTTCAATACAGTGGTCTTCATCGACCTCTATCAGGGAGTTCAGTGCAGCCATGCCTATTGATGCCTCTAACGGATTGCTTGAGCGAGCATATTCTACTACCTCCAGTGCGCTCTTTTCAGTCAGTTCTCCAACACCTCTGACTGGCTCGTGGGGAACGCGGTCCCCCTTAAAGGTGGAAGACAGACCGCAACCAAGGCTTGATACTGCCGTCCAGTGAATACATGTGTGAATTCCAGTTATTTTACAATCTTTTTTTACAGCAGAGATGATATCACTGAGTATTTTCATGCAGTATTCCTTGAGAATAATATGTATTCATAGTATAGAAATTTTCCGTTTCCGGCCACTGATTTACAGCTATATCACGGATTGGATCTCGAGTAGTAAGGCGTGCATGTTTAGTAGACCATATATGATCTGCCATGAAAACAGTTTTTGAATTACACTCTCTTTATAGTGATCTTGAAAATTTTGTTAAAAAGATGGATGATTATGCCATTTTGACGTTACCCGAAACCCCGAATGACATCAAACGCGCAAAAATCAATGGCTACACCTAAATAATAAAAAGAATTTATACGATTTAAGCATTTAATTAGCCGGGCAAAAAAATATGGACCAATTCCATGACCCAGCAAAAAAACAAGATTGAAAAGCAATACTTCGGCCGGATTTTGCATGGCCGATACTCCAATCCCCTTAAGACTAAAGTATCTGAAGGCATCAAAGCCCTGGTTGAATGTGAGAAACTGGCTCATACTATAATTCCATATATTGCGGCCTGGCACGAGGAGGAAAGAATAATTTGGTATGAATATGCCGGGCAGGAATTTTCTGATCTTCTTGATTGCAGCTTTAAAGGCCTTGCTGAATCCTTTCGAAAATCAATTATTGACCAGAGAGTTTATCGTTACACGAATCGTGAAAAAAAAGTGGAAGAAAGGATTATAACCAGAGACGAGCTTCGAGGGGCATGGAAAGGGCTGCGTGAGGAGGTCAAGGAATCCGGCCGGGTCGAAGCGGTCTATAAGGTATTGACAGGTGACAACAACACGGTATGGCTCAAGGACCAGGCCTCAATTGAGACCTTTGAAGAAGATAATATCTGCATTTCAATAGGTTTTCTGACCGATGTTACCAAGGAAATGGAGCTTAAAGACCTTTTTCAACGGATTGGTTACATTGACGAACTGACAAAACTGCCCAGGAGATCGATTCTGGATAGGATACTTGAGATCAATATCGGCAATTTGCAGCGGGGACATATCGAAGATTTTGTATTGATGCTTATTGACGTAGACCACTTCAAGCTGGTGAATGACAGACATGGACATCAGGCGGGTGATCATGTTCTGGCGACTCTGGCAGATGTTATGAAATCCACCACCAGAAAACAGGATGAAATAGGCCGATACGGTGGAGAGGAGTTTTATGGCTTCACGGTGGGAGATATAAACATCGGTTTGAAATTTGCCGAAAGACTGCGAAAGCGGGTAGAAAAATACAGTTTTACTTACAAGAAATCGAATATTCCGATAACTGTCTCCATTGGACTGGTTTCGGCAACACAGATCGGCAAAGTTGAATCGCTGACTGCAGATCAGCTTATTTTCCTGGCAGACAAGAGTCTTTATGTGGCAAAGCAAAACGGACGAAACAGAGTTGTTTCTAAAGTATAAGGAGAGGCTATAGACTTTAAAAAAGCAGTCGCCGCCAGTAATTTCAGGAAGAAACTCTGGAAAACAGCCCATTCTCCAGAAAGTGACATATCTGGTAAGCGACCCTTTTCGACAATAAAAGACCCATATGACTTACTTTCAGGGTGATAAAATCCCGAACCTTGGGAATACACATCTCCTCAATAAAGACAGTTCCATCTCCGCAAGGGCCGACAGCACCGATCAGTCTGCCAAGACCAAAATTCAGGGTACCACCAATGACACCGAGGTCCCGCTCACCCGACCATCCAGGGACATCACCTTGCAGCAGCTGGTTTATGCTGCGACCAAGCAGATTCCGGCCGCCTGGAAATCGAATGAATCGCCGAGCTGCTTCACTGCCTTTATACGGCGGACTCAAGACGACAATACGTCCGGGACGCTGATCGGGAAAGGCCTCAAAGAGCTTCAGGATAACCAGCCCTCCCATGCTGTGTCCTACAAAATGGATTGTTCCGGCCGGAATTTGCTCAACCAAAGCATTTAGGCGAGCCGCTATCTCGGCAAGATCCAGACGGGTGCTGGAATAATGGAAAGACCGTGGTCGATACCCAAAATGGTTAAGCCTGTGTCTGAGCAGGCTCATTTCCAGCCCGGTCATCCAGAGGCCATGAACAAGTATTACGGATGCCTTTTTATCCTTCTGTTTCCTACTTTTCGTATTCAATGTCAAAATCAATCATTTTTTTTGCATTTTCAAAGGCAACAGTCTCATTTTTCCCGGCACGGCTGCTATATTTTACTTCTTTTCCTTCTTTGTTGAATATGGTTACTGCAAATAAGGAACACCTGTCTTCTTGAGGCGTAATCTCGATAGTATGATCTTTGTAGTCTATAATTTTTTTGGATTTTTCCATAAAGACCTCCGTAGGCGTTTACAGGTTAATGGTCCACCTTAGACTTGATTCGATAATCAGCATAGCGTCGTCCCCTGAACGATTCTTATTAATTTAAAAAATACAATTTATAACATTATAAACAATAGTTATTTAAAATAATTAATCAAGACTCTTGGATCGTTGGTCCCAATAGCATCCACGCCCATATCTACATAGGGTCTTATGAGGTCCTGGTCGTCAATATTCCATATGAACACCTTCACGCCCTGGCTGTGGGCTGTTTTGACAAGTTCCCTGTCCACGAAGGAATATTTCATAACCAGATTATCTGCAGAGGCATGGGTGGCAATGCATGCATCCACGGGAGACCCTACAAGCAGTACACCGGTATTGATGCGGCTGTCTGTGTCTTTCACTGTCTTAACCAGCCTATGCAGAAATGATATTACACAGGTCTTGTCAAACAGGTTGTTACGTCTTATGAGATCAACCACCGGCCCTTCTGTCCCTTCTTCCTTCAACTAGATTACCAGCAGGACCCGCCTGTCGATTAAGTTAACGACCTCCTGAAGCGTGGGTATCGACTCACCCTTGCCTGCATCCAGAAGCTTGATTTCCTGTACGGTAAAACCGCTGACCGGTCCTCTTCCATTTGTGGTCCGGTCTAAGGTGGCATCATGTATAACAACCAGTTCTTTGTCTTTGCTCAGATGGACGTCTATCTCAACTGCATCGATTCCGAGGTCAATAGCCCGCTCAATGGAAAGCAAGGTATTCTCCGGTTCAATGGCCGCGGCCCCTCGATGTCCCATGATTATCATTTTTTATACCCCTCTGTGATCCGGATTATAGCGCCAGCAGTGTGCCTTGACCCGTTTATAATGGACTTGAATACCGCCCACATTTTTCAGATAATTGGATTCTGCTCTATACTATCACAAATTATACACCTTACCATTTTACGGAAAAATGAAGTAAAGATTTTAGGCTGTAAACCCGTAAAACGTTTTCCGGCTCTCGGGAATAAAGAAAAATCCATGCGTGGCTCAGCGGTGAATTAATAGAAGTAAAAACTTCACCACAGTTCTGAATCGCAGCAATGAGCCTTATGGCTATTCGAGCAATGTTCCCTCCGGCATCATACTATCTGAATGAGGTTCATCTCGCTCTGTCATCTGATACCTTTTACAATTTTTCCAGTTTCGTTCGGTCTCACAATATTCCCTTCTCCACCTGTCACCTATTTTACCTTCTTTTTCTAATCTCCTTAAAGGGCAAACATTAAACCACTTGCAGACCATTTTATCTCTCAAAACCGCCTTTTGTGGCCATTGTAATTGACTCCATCTCGATTATTCTTCGCGCCGGGCAGTTGTTATCTACACAGTCTGCGTTATCATCTTAGAATGCTGTAGGTGGAAAATAAATGAAGAAAATCATAAGATTACGCAGATAAAAAACAGGGGCAAAAACCTGTGAAAATCTCATGCCTCGTGAACCTGCCTTCTGCCGAGGCGTCTGAGTCAACAACACTCAAATGATATCTTTCTGTAATGTTTCACAAAAGCGTCAATATTCGCATCTTTTCTGATTCCCAGACGGGTTAAACAAAAATCATATCTGACCGGGTCAGCAGGGACAATAGTTCGAAACGCCGCAGTAACTTCGAGTGCGGAATGCATGTCCGCGTGTTTTCTTGCCGTAAGCCCAAGCATGTTACAAATCTTATGCATATGTGTATCAACAGGGACTATCAATTTTGATGCCGGCACACTTTTCCACCCGCCCGGATCTACCTCGTCTGAGCGTACCATCCACCTGAGGAAGAGGTTGAGCCTTTTGCATGCACTGCCTTTGGCAGGCAAAGGTACCAGGTGCTCCAGTTTGTCGCCGGCACTCAAAATCAGTTCTCCTGTAAAGGCGGCAAGGGCTGGAAGTACCGTATCATCACAGTCATTAAGGCCGGATGAAAAACACGCCTGAAGACTACCATGGCGTTCCAGGACCTTCTTCAAACCAAACAGCATGGCACAAAGTTTCCGGTCTTGAGTGAACCGGTGCTTAAAGCCTGAAAAGGTCCGACATATGGTGTTAAGGGATGACTGCTTCAGGAAGATCGATGGAGTTGGCTCCATCCGTTCAAGAATAAGGGAAACGCTCTTTATAATATAGGCGACCCTTCCATAGGCGAGAGATGAGGCTATAAATGCCACGATTTCACGGTCACTGATGTCCTCATAACGGTATAAGAACTCAAGGGGATCAGGATGTACAAACTCCCGGCTGTTATAATAACGGTATAGCCTTTCAAGGCTATCTTTAAGGATTACCTGGGGCATCGGTATTAGTGCTCTATTCCCCGATCAGGCACTTTGAGACATTCTGAAATTGATCTGTTTTTACCCAGGTGTATTTTTCCAGAAAGAGTTTATCGCTTGTGTAAAGTTTCCCTGTCTTTTTTCTTTTTAGAAATTCATGGAATTGACCCGGCCCTCCGTTATACATGGAATAGACCAGTTGGGCCAGAGTATCGTCATCAACCCGTGTTTCTGGTTTCATCCTGTCAAGCCTTTTAAGGGCGTATCTCTTGAGATACAGTTCCAGGATTTCACAACCCGCTATTACATTATATTCTATATTCCACCTCAGGTGATGACGATCATATAATCCCCTCCAGACACGTTCATTTATTTGCATCAGGCCTACGGATGTCCCATTATAAGACCTTAGGTATGTTATTTTCCCTTTTTTCCTGTCAATTATGAATTGCCGATAACAGCTCTCCTGCCAGCCGGTGGCCAGGACAATTATATCATAGAGTCTGTGGTATTTTTCATCGATATCGCTTTTGCCCAAGGTAGAGGCTGACGTCTTTATGATAAGATCTTTAACGTCTTTAAGGTAGCTGTCGAGGCCCTGTCCGGTTAAGAGCCATTTTTTAATTTCATCTATCCTTATACTTGAATTATCCGCTGCATAGACCCGGGAAGGGGAAAAGATCCACTCCCAGATCCCGGCTTTCAAGAGAACCCCTGATATTTGGGACAGAGGAAAAAATGAGGAGGTATTTCGCAATTCAATCTCTAATTCTTCACCATCAAGGGCCTGGGACATTGTCTCCGGCAGTGGATCGAGCCCCAATACAGTTCTGAGTTTTTCGTTTACATCATATTGATATATCAGATCTACAGACTCCCCTGCTGCCAATAATCTGGCGAGTCGAATCAGACCGTTTCTGCTTATCTCTATTCCCAGTGTCGGGCCCAGCTTATCCAGAACCGAGAGGGCATCAATGGCGTTGAAAAAGCCTAGATAACCCAAGAGAGATTGGTTTTGACTGTCGCTGAGATGACTTCTGAAAATGGGACATAGCTGATTCCATACAGAGATAAATTGATCCCTGACAAAATCCTTTTCAGCGCCTCCTTTTGTTAACTCATCAACAAATCTGTGCCGTGTCTCCAGTTCCGCAGATAAAATGATGGATTTTTCTTCCTCGGAAAGTGGTTCGTTGAATAACGAGGTTATTGCATGGACAAGAAATGCATCCCAGGTTTCCCAAAGATTAATGAATTCCTTGATTTCTTCCCCGGATATGGGCCCTTTTAATATTTCTTCGTCTTTCTCTTCTGTTTCTGATACTTTTATCTCGGTAAGGATACAGATCTGCAAGGCATCCGGAGTTGTCAGGACATCTCCCGGTCTCATGCTGTTCAGCATATCTGTTACTCCGGGCTGTACATCAGGAGAAAAAAGCAGATTAAGAAATGATTTCAGATCGAATAAGGGCGGCGCGATATCTATTGATACATTTTCAAGGTAATCATAGACATCGGCCTTGACAAAACCCCACGCCATACCGGCAAGCCTTGCAGGTTTGCGGTCCAGATCGTAAAGGGTAGAATCGATAGTATCAAAGGACAGAGACCATTTGTCATCAACCACAGGACTCTGTGTAAAAACGATGTACCCATCCCATTCAACAGGCATCAGGCATTTCTTCATCATATAGATGCCTGCACGCACACTGACCCTTGTCTCAAAGACCAATGTTGGGTCTTTTTCCTTAAAACATGGTTCAGAGATTATGATTTTCAGACAACCCATATTTTCATTTATTAAAAGTTTGGTCTGATTCTCATCGGTATAGGCATTTCTTATGAAGAGCGTTTTCAGCAGCTGATAATCAATGGAAAGAGGTAGAGTAACGGTTTTTGAACAGGCATTACCCTGAAAAAAAACGGAAAACAGAAACATGAATATGGTTATAATATTATTTTTTGATATTATTTTCATTCGTATAATCCTAGTATAGTGAAAATGAAAATTTTAGCCACTGACACAGACAGATATATATTATCGCCCTCTTTCATAGCTCAGGCAGATGTCTTCATCCCCGGAGATACTTGACGGCCTCTGTCATGGAATATTCTGTCCAATAGCCATGAATAATTCAAGGCAAACTATGGTGAAGGCCACTATAAATAATTAAGGCATCTGCAAGTCGCCAGAGATAAAAAAATTTATTTTGCTTTTACTTCGCAAGGAGGCAGCAGGCATGAAAATTTTTATGACCGGCGGGACCGGTTTTGTAGGAGCCACCCTGACACGAAAACTAGTTGAACAGGGTCATCAGGTAACTGTTTTAACCAGGAAAATCAAGGATTTTACCCCTGAAAAAAGGGTGTCCTTTCTAGAGGGGGATCCTACAATAGAAGGGGCCTGGCAGGAACATTTATCTACACATAAAGTGGTAATCAATCTGGCAGGCGCCTCCATCTTCAAGCGCTGGACAAAAGAAAGCAAGGCAATAATCCGGGACAGCCGAATCCTGACTACCAAAAACATTGTCAGTGCCATGAAAAATTGCAAAGATAAGGATACGACTTTGATCAGTTCCTCTGCCATAGGTTACTATGGTCCGCACGGCGACGAAGAATTAGACGAAAACTGTGCCCCGGGGGATGATTTCATTGCCTCGTTGTGCAAGGACTGGGAAGCGGCGGCTATGGAAGCACTACATTACGGCGTGCGTGTGATGATATGCCGGATCGGTATTGTTCTGGGTACTCGAGGTGGGGCTTTGGGGCAAATGCTTCCCTTATTCAAAATAGGCCTCGGCAGCCCTCTGGGAACTGGAGAGCAGAGGCTCTCCTGGATACATGAGCAGGACCTTGTCAGTATCTATCTCTTTTTACTGGATCAGGAAAATCTGCAAGGGCCGGTCAACTGCACGGCCCCTGATCCTGTTACAAACAGGGAGTTCACAAAGGCCCTTGGCAAGGCAATTAAAAGACCAACCTTTATGCCGGCTGTACCGGGTTTTATCCTTAAAATCATAAAGGGGGAGTTTGGAGATGTCCTTTTAAAGGGACAGCGGGTAGTCCCTAAAAAACTGCTGAATGCCGGATTTGTTTTCCAATTTTCCCGGCTGAATGACGCCCTGCAAGATCTTGTGGGTTAAAGGAGTCCGTTAAAAGTGAAATACTGCAGCGATTGTGGAGCCAGGTTAAGTTATCGAATACCTAAAAATGATGATAGACCCCGCTTTATATGTGACAGGTGTGGAGTGATTCACTATAAAAATCCCAATATCGTGGTCGGTTCTATTCCCGTCTGGCAGGAGAGCATCTTGTTGTGTCGGCGGGCCATTCAACCGAGGTATGGAAAATGGACCCTACCCGCGGGATTTCTTGAAAACGGTGAGACTGTCGAAGCAGGGGCCAAAAGGGAGACCCTTGAAGAAGCGGGTGCCAGTATCGTAGAGCTGAAACCTTATGCCCTCTATAATCTCGCGTTTATCAATCAAGTCTACATCATGTTTCGTGCGAAGCTGCCTGAGCCTCTTTTCAAGGCCGGGCATGAGAGTCTGGAGGTAAGGCTCTTTAAAAGACATGAAGTGCCATGGAACGAACTGGCCTTTTCTGCGATACACAAGACACTTCAGGACTATTTTGATGACCTGGAAAAAGGGATTTTTTCTTTTCAC
>CAZPDU010000067.1:0-2634 GCA_964585405.1 uncultured Thermodesulfobacteriaceae bacterium
CTTGTATGACAGTATGTTCCATGTGCGTTGGTGAATTCCAATGCAACATCGGGGTATTGACAAGGTAGATACGGGCCCTGCCCTTGGGGTCGGACCGTGACGACTTATTGTAATAGAAATGAAATTTATGTTTTTAGGTAGTGGGCGCTTGGGGTCTGACCACGGTAACCAATTATAATAACGTCAAAAAAAGCCTGAAACAGGCTCTAAAATCATCTTAAACCACTCTTTTTGGCTCTAAAAATGATCCTTTAGGTTTCAATATTCTCTTATTTTAGGCTTAGGAAACTTATTGTTTCAGAGACACTTCATGCCTTCCGCTGATGACCATTCTAAGATAGTCTTTTAATTATTCTCTTGGCGAGACCATCTTCAATTTCGGTATGCCTTGCTATATATAGGTTGGCTTTTTCCTGATTTAGGATTTTTATACCAATCATGATTGCTTCCATGGCGAACAAAGACACAACCCTTTGATTTAATTATTCGCAGCAATTCTTTTCTTTTCAAATTGCGACTTCCATTAAATGAAAAGGTTCAGCGTCAGGTACTAAGCCTTGATTGATATCATTATAGATTTCTATCAGATTTTCTCTCAATTCATCCAAATTTCTACCTTGGCTTTCATAATCAGGGTATTCTTGGATATGCCCGATAAACCAGTCATTTTTCTTTTTATAGAGGATGTTGAATTCCATAGTTTTCTCCTTGAGAGATCTTGGGGACGGAGAGATCTTGGGGACGTCCATTGGAATATTGGTTGCCCATGCCTTGGAAATGGTTTCTTCTTTGAGGTAGATAACCTTTAGAGTTTGGGAATTAAGTATGGAATTTCCCGTAAATATTGCTTGGGTCTTATTCTTAGTCCTAATCAGTATTAAAGTGATCAATTCATCAAATATATAGTCAGTTAGCAAAAATCCAAGCGGGTGAGTTTGGGGGTTTACCACATTATCAAAATAATTTCTTGCTGAATCGTGATGGTTATCCTCGGAGTTATAGTACGCAAAAAAAAAGGAAGTATCGACAAGGACTATTTCCACCATCACCCCCCGTATTAGTATAAAATGTCGTCCAGCATAGAACTGTCAGTTTTTCCTAAACGAAATGGCTCGATAGACCAAAACGAATCTTTGGAATAATCAAGCTTCCCTATTTTAGATAATTTTTCTAGATTTTGAACGAAATCCTTTATCTCTTTTGCATAAGGAGAACCGGCAATAACTATAGGTTTCTTTTCGTTCAATTTCATATTTTCCTCCATCCTTTATTGGCCTGAATTTTATTGTCTAAATATATTGTAATTTTTGTAAGTTGTCAAACAAAACTATAGTAACCAGGTAGGAAAAGACAGAGGTCAGCCGCCTACGCTCTGACGAGCTACGACGCGCCGGGGGAGGTCGGAGATCAGGGAAGGTCAGAAGGTGAAACAACGTTTTGGGGGACATCCATTGCTTTATTGGTTTCCGTCTTGTCAGGGGAGGAGGACGGGAAGAGCGAGCGGAAGAGGGAGGACACCCCGGTTGAACACCCCCATGTACCATCTTCCGGAGCTACCCCAGTACGATCTTCCGGACCTACCCCGGTACGATCTTCCGGACCTACGGGACGGGCGGGGCAGGCGCGGCAGGCAAAGAAAAGCAAGAGATGCTGAGATGCGGGCATGATTAGGATGATTGGGATGGATGGGATGGGCTGGTGGGCAAGAGAGCTGGTGAGGATAAAGAAGAAGTTTGAAAGTGAAAAACGAGAGCATGCGCTGTGGCTTAAAAAAAGCATGTCTCGCTTATGCCAAATGCTTTGGCCAGTTTTTTTCTGGTTGCATTGCGATAAACAGCGCCTGGTCGTTCCCATTTTGCCACGGTTGCCTGTTTTACCCCGATTCGCCTGGCGAGTTCTTCCTGTGTCCACCCTTTATCGAGTCGTTCCCTTTTGACAGGATTCATGAAGATATAGCTTTCCGCTTCGCTTTGCTCATAGAGCGGTTCTGACGTAGCCTCGCGGATATCATGCAGATCGGATTCATCTTCCATGCGCTCAAGAATGGCCTCAAATAGTTTTACAGGGAGGACCACAAACTTCACTTTGCCGTTTTCTCTAATCGTCTGATATTCCATGTTTACCTCTTGTATATGTCGCCCCGCGGACGGATCTTTATGATTTCTATGATCAACCGGTCATCCTGACGTGTGTAGATAATACGGTACTGCCCCACTCTGAGACGGAATCCCTTTTTTCCATTTAAAACGTCGATATCAAGAGAAGGATTGTCCGGATTTGCTGCAAGCTGATGCAAACATTCAACGATCGCTGTTTTGACTTTAAGGGGCAGCCGGGCCAGTAAGGGGCAGCCGGGCCAGGTAGTTCCTGGCCTGTCGCCTGTATTTCAGTTCATACATGACTTTATTATAGCTTTATTATAGCTTTAAAAGATATATTGTCAATATAAAAAAACCTGCCGGAAGTCAATGGCGGGAGGGATTTCTATTGAGCTGTTCGCTGTTTTTGGGGGAGAACGGAGAACGGGGGTCGGGCCACAGGAACACCTTGATTTAATAGATAAAAAGCTTTAAATTCGGGCAGAATAATGGCTTAAACAGCCAATTTTAGGGTCAAAAACGCACTTCTAAGAAA
>CAZPDU010000068.1:0-3554 GCA_964585405.1 uncultured Thermodesulfobacteriaceae bacterium
TTGAGTTTGTGCCGGTCTGCCCTGAAGTGGAATGCGGATTAGGCGTCCCCCGGGAAGCTATGCGTCTGGTGGGTACTCCGGATTCGCCACGACTGGTTACTATCCATACCGGGCAGGATAATACTGAACGCATGGTAAGATGGGCCAGGGAAAAAATAGTTCATCTAAAGAAAGAAGAGCTCTGTGGTTTCATCTTCAAAAGCAATTCACCCACCAGTGGCATGGAGAGAATCAAGGTATATAATAAAGATGGAATACCGGTGAAGAAGGGGGTCGGTGTATTCTCCCGCATCTTTATTGATCATTTTCCATTGCTGCCGGTGGAAGATGAAGGGCGCCTGCATGATCCATCCCTTCGCGAAAACTTTCTGGAAAGCCTCTTTACTATGAAGCACTGGCGTGAGTGTATACTGCAGGAACCAGGTCTAAGACATCTGGTAGATTTTCATACCCGGCACAAATTTCTGATACTTTCTCACAGCCCTAAAGACTATCGGCTCCTCGGAAAGCTGGTGGCTCAGGCCGGGGAAATTCCTCGCCAGGAATTATATGCCCGTTACCAGACTTTACTGATGACGGCGTTGAACCTCAAAACTACCGTTAAAAAAAATGTAAATGTACTGTTTCATATAATGGGTTTCTTTAAAAAAATATTGTCGACCTCTGAAAAAGAGGAGTTACTGGAGGTCATTGATAACTACCGTATGGGCTATATACCCCTGATCGTTCCCATTACCCTGCTGAACCATTACGTTCGCAAATATGACCAGGGATATCTCATGAATCAGTACTACCTAAATCCTCATCCTGTAGAGCTCAAATTACGCAATCACGTATAAAGGCCTCAGGCCACCTGACTGAGTTGTGGCAGGTCAAGATTATTTATTTTTGGTCAACAAAGATTCATTAATTCCTGAGGGTATTGAAAATGTTATTGGTGTTGATTCATGCTTGTGTATTACAGAAATCAGTTTTTAGCCGGTATCGATCGTTATCTTTCCAAACTCCGAACACTTCGTTTTTTGTGTTTTGTCCTTATTCTCTGTAGTAAGGAATGAGTTTTGCGCATGGCCTGCCGCGAAAAGTTAACATCGCATCCTCGCCTCTGTTAATTGTATCAAGAAGCACCTTCGCATTTAACCTCAGGTCTTTTGCGTTTGCTTTCATTTATCACCTCTGTTTTTTATAGTTTATACTTTGAAATATAAACTGTAGAAAGGCCCTGTCACACAGTCTGCTGACGGATTGACCCTGTTTCATTGCATACTTGATTCCCTCTAATCAAGGCCTAAACAGTCTCTCCTTGAATTCTTCACCGGAAATGCCCTCTCTTCATTAATATACCCGTGAAAAATTCTGTTTTTTCAGTTTGACATTGCCGCCTAATTTTAAGGCTCAACTATGCACTATATTAGAACAAAGAAAAAAGGAGTTAAAAGCTTATGGCAATATGGCAATCAGGAAAATATATATCAGTTCTGAAAGAGAATTATATATCTAACTATACAGTATAATTGATCAATACATCTATACAGTAGATGTAACATAAATGTTACAAATCACTAATACTTTCCTAACAATTTTCAATATATATTAGTGATCTTTTAACCTGTTATTCAAATCTTGATTGTTAAAATACCGGAGACAGCAAAATGCCCCATGGCTTTGTACGGGATATGCTGAAGACGGACAATGAAAATTTCCGCCTGCAACTTGGAGCATGTTTACTCGGTAGCTTGCTTCTGGGCATATCCTATATATCAAATTTTCTATTTGATTATCCAGAGTTTTCAGCATTTGTTTCGCTTCCTGCCGCGGTCTTGCTCGGCGCCCCCCTGGTATACAATGCGTTAAAAGATTTATGGCTGAATCGTATAGAAATGAATGAGCTGGCCGCACTCAGCTTTGTTGCTTCATTAGCCAGCAGCCAATATAAGGTCGCAGCATTAATAGCATTATTCCTCGTTGGCTCCCAGCTTATAGAGTATCGGTCACAGCTCGGTGCCCAAAAAAATCTGGAGGCACTTCTTAAACTGTCGCCCCGTAAGGCATGGGTCCAAACCCGAAATGGCTTGAAAGAAATAGATGCAGCTGAACTCGCTCCCGGAGACATTGTACAGGTTAGACCGGGTGACCAAATTCCCGGAGACGGTACCGTCATTGATGGATTCAGCACGGTTGATGAATCAGCACTTACCGGGGAATCCCTTCCTATAGAAAAGCAAACGGGCAATAAGGTATTTGGCGGCACCATAAACCAGACCGGAGTCCTGACTGTCCGAATAAATGTTCAAGTTCATGACTCTACCTTCGCTAAAATACAGGGACTCATTACACAGGCACAAAAGAATCAGACACCGGTAACAAGACTGGCAAACAGGTATGTGTCCTGGTATACGCCCATTATCCTTATGTGTGCCGCTATTGTCCTGTTTTTTACTCATGACATTGATCGGGCGATTGCCATGTTGATTGTGGCCTGTCCCTGCACGATTATTCTATCCACCCCTACAGCGCTCGTGGCCGCCTTGAGTGCTGCCGCAAGACTCGGGGTTATCATAAAAAATCTTCACTTTCTTGAGGTTGCTAACCGTATTAATACTTTAATGTTTGACAAAACAGGTACGCTTACCACAGGTCAGCTGTCTATAACTTCAATTAATGCCAGTGAAGAAGTCAATGAGGATGAACTCCTGACCCTGGCGGCAAGTATCGAGCAGTACTCAACACATCCGGTCGCGAAAGCCGTGGCGGCGGAAGCAGAAAAACGAAATCTGAAGCTGTGGAATACGCTCGATGTAAAAGAAAAACCCGGATGTGGGATTCAAGGGAAAGTAAAGGGCGAATCTATTGCTGTAGGACGAAGGAACTGGATTGAGCAGCTTTGCCCGGAATGCCCTTTACAGGAAATCAATGCCTCCGGAACAACCCGCCTCTATGTTGCTCAGAATAATCGTCTGATCGGTGTTTTCCATCTTGCCGATACCATCAGGCCGGATGCAACAGCCGTCATTCGCGGTCTGCAAAACCAGTCGGATCTGCAGATAATTATGCTTACCGGAGATCAACATGCAGCCGCAAAGAGGATAGCTGAGCAGCTTTCATGTGATGTTGAATCAGAGATTATGCCTCACCAAAAAATGGAAAGAGTGGAAAAAGCCCGTAGAAGCGGGGCTGTGGTGGGGGTAGTAGGAGACGGAGTGAATGATGCTCCGGCCCTTGCGGCTGGCGATGTCTCAATAGCCATGGGCGCAGCCGGAAGTGATGTTGCCATTCATTCTGCCGGTATCATTCTCATGAACAACAAATTAGACCGAATACCTTTTATACTGAATTTATCACACCGGGTGGTTGCCACCATAAGACAGAACCTGATTTTCAGCACGCTGTTTATTCTGACGTTGTTCTGGTTAAGTGCGGGAGGAGCAATTTCTCCTGTATTGGCGGCCATACTGCATACCTCCAGCTCTCTGTTTGTGGTATTTAATTCCGCTCGTCTGTTACGCGTCGGCGAGGAGCTTTCGTGAGTGGTATTTTGCGAATATTAAATCGCG
>CAZPDU010000069.1:0-2709 GCA_964585405.1 uncultured Thermodesulfobacteriaceae bacterium
TTCATACAAGGCCCTTTCCTTGTTGAGGCCTTTCTGCAGGGCCTTTTGGGCTCAAGCCTTGCTTTAGGGATCGTCTTTGCCGGCTATAGTTTTTTGCAAGGATTTGAAGCAAAATTTGAGTTGCTCCGAGGTATTAATATCTGTTTTATCCCTTGGCATTACACTGTCGCTATAATAGCAAGTAGCGTTTTGCTTTGTGTAATAGGTACTGCCTTGGCCATGAGGAGGTTTTTGCGCTTGTGATAAAGCGAAACTTGCCGTGGCTTATTGTTCTTGCGATATTATCAATACATGCTTATGCATTTGGCGAAGAAAATTTGATCGAAAAAGAACTTGAAGTCCAGCAGCAAAGGCTCAAGTCCCTTCAAAAAGAAATAACAACTTACCGTGAAAAGGCATCTGACGTAGAATCCAGCAAAAGCTCATTAATCAGAGAATTAACAGAACTGGACGAAAAAATAGCTCATCAATGGGAAATTCTTCAGAAAACCCGACAAGAGTGGACAATAAAAGAGCTTGCGCTTATTGAAATTCAAAAGGATATCGCCTCCCAGAAACAGTCTCTTTATGCACTGAAGATCCAGGTAGAGCGCAGACTCAGAGCGCTAAGAGAAATGGGCGAGCTGGGCAGTTTGAACATTCTATTTGCTGCCGAGACCCTGCCGGAACTCTTGTCAAGAGAGGCCTATTTAAGGCTTATACTGGATTGCGATAGAGAACAGAGACGCCTTTACAGGCTACGTATCAAGAAACTTGCCCAAGATGAAATCAAACTGGAACAACAAAGAGAGGCCCTTAAAAATACTGCTGATGAAATTGAAACCCAGACTATGCTTTTTAGGGAGCGAAAACAGGAAAAACAGGCCTTTTTGGACGAATTCAGACAACAGGGAGAACTTTATGAGGCGATGTTAAAAGAACTTGAATCTGCTAAACGATCGCTTCAGGATATTATAAAACATCTTAGCATTAAAAGTGCCAGGAGCCTCGCCTCGGGTCCTGTCTCGCCGGACATGTACGACTTTAGCCTACAGAAAGGAAAGCTTAGCCCTCCTGTAGTAGGAAGGCTATCCAGGGTCGATGCCGGTGGCTGGAGCAACGACAGAGTGTGCTGCCCAGGAGTAATATTTTCGACGTCCAGGCGCAGTGAAATCAGGGCAATTTTTGACGGCACAGTCGAATATTGTAATGTCATACCAGGTTATGGAAAGGTCCTGATAATAGATCATGGAAACGACTATTTTAGTCTTATAAGTCAAGGTGCACAGTTCTTCAAGACGGTTGGGCAGCAGGTTATAGAGGGCGAAGTTATAGGTCTGACTGGTGGAGGCGGCTGGGTCCAGGACGGCATATACTTTGAAATAAGGCATGGCGAGATACAAGAGGACCCGCTTGAATGGTTTGATCCGCGAGCTATAAAAGCAAATTCTTCACCAGCTTCCACTAGTCAGTGAAGCCATCACCGTCATAGTCGCCGTCAAAATTTCCATCGTGGTCGGCATCATCCTCGTTTTCCGATACTGAAAAACAGATCCTGGAGGTAGCAATTAGACCCTGAAATCCGTCGTACCAGTCCTCAACCTTAAGAGGGTCCATGGCTGGCTTTGTAAGAATCAGGGCTATCTGATAATCCCCTTCTAAACTTTCACAGGTTAATCCATGTTCTGTCAGATCAAAATTCTGGATTATGTGCTGTTGGTGCTCCTCAGATCCTTCCGGGTGGACTGGGGGTGGATCAAGCTTCAGGGGAAACATTGCTAAGTTGTCAGAAGATGCATCTACAGGTATCTGAATAACGATATGGGCATCTGCGTCCCCTTCCCAGTATGCCTGAAGACTGTGTGGCAGGACTACACTGAGGGATAAAATGTCTTCATCGCAATAATAAACGTGTTTATTGGTCTTTATGAGACCGCTTCTCATACCGGGTTTATACTTGCATTCATGCTTGGCGTTATTCTGCGCTAGTTGGTTCATCGCCGGGCTTTCTTCGTCATTTTGATTATGGTTTGCCGCAGCCTGATTCGGCAAATTCACGTGATCCGGTGGATCTGCCCAGGTGACCTGTGATGAAACGAATAGTGCTAAAACAGACGCTACAAACAATAAAAATTTTCTGTGTGTCATATTTTTCTCCTTTTTAAAAATTGATGGTCGCTCTCATTACACTGATTCTCGCCACGCGTTTATTAGATTCACCGAACAAAATATCTTCAGTCGTATACTTTGCCTAAATCACCCGAGGCCCTTATGACTCCTTTATAACGACAGCAAATGTCGTGCCAAGAGTTGTGCGTAAAAGTGGCGCTAAAGGTATTTTAGAAACTTTATAATTGATGAATAAACGACATGCCTAAAAAGCCTATTGAACTTACCAAAACCGAAAAATTTATTCATAGAGTTAAATATTGCAATTCCCTGTAAGAATTATTTCTCTTAACGTCCAGCCAGTGTAGGGCAAACCCTTCATCACCCTGAATAAAGTTGCCGTTTTGTTTATCGTGACCGTTTTACATAACCCTTATACTTATTTTTTCGGTTGTATTGGTAAGGTGTTCGCTATAAACATGTTGGTTCACTGATTAAAAACTGTTACTAAGACTTCCATGTCAGGCAAGTACTGAACGGACTGCATCCAGATCTTCAGGTGTGTCTACTTCCATCGGGGCCTTTTTCACCCTTACAACTCCAATGGCATATCCGTTTTCA
>CAZPDU010000070.1:0-34873 GCA_964585405.1 uncultured Thermodesulfobacteriaceae bacterium
AAAAAATTGCTGTATTTGACTTGGGCGGGGGCACTTTTGACATCTCAATACTGGAGATAGGGGAAGGTGTGTTTGAAGTAAAATCCACTAACGGAGACACGTTCCTTGGGGGCGAGGACTTTGACCTTCGTATAGTTGATTGGCTGGCAGACGAGTTCAAGAAAGAGCACGGCATTGACCTTAGACAGGACCGCATGGCCCTTCAGCGTCTAAAAGAAGCGGCTGAAAAAGCTAAGTGCGAGCTATCAAGCACTCCTGAGACTGAGATTAACCTGCCATTCATTACGGCTGATGCCAGTGGTCCGAAACACTTGGTTGTCAAGCTCAGCAAGTCTAAGCTTGAGTCCCTGGTGGGAGATCTGATCGATCGCGTTGAAGGTCCGTGTCGGGTAGCTCTTAAAGACGCCGGTCTCACTCCTGCTGATATAAACGAAGTTATACTGGTTGGCGGTATGACCCGCATGCCGAAGGTCCAAGAAAAGGTCTCAAAATTATTTGGAAAAGAGCCTCACAAAGGCGTTAATCCCGATGAAGTTGTGGCAATAGGGGCCGCCATACAGGGAGCGGTCCTGAAAGGCGAAGTCAAGGACGTGCTACTCCTGGATGTGACCCCGCTTTCCCTCGGTATTGAGACACTCGGTCAAGTTATGACTAAGCTGATTGAAAAAAACACTACTATTCCAACTCGAAAGAGCCAAATTTTTACGACTGCTGGCGATAATCAGAATGCCGTCACCATACACGTACTTCAGGGTGAGCGTGAAATGACAGCTGGCAACAAGACCATTGGGCGATTCGAGCTGGTTGGAATCCCGCCGGCACCCCGTGGAGTGCCTCAGATAGAAGTCACTTTTGATATAGATGCTAATGGCATTCTTAAGGTATCAGCAAAAGACTTGGCAACCGGCAAGGAGCAGTCCATCAGGATACAGGCCTCCAGTGGTCTCAGTGAAGAGGAAATCCAGAAAATGACCAAGGATGCCGAACTCCACGCCGAGGAAGATAAAAAACAAAGAAAGGCGGCGGAGGTCCGAAATCAGGCTGATACCTTGATTTACAGCACTGAAAAGAGTCTGCAGGAACTTGGAGACAAGGTAGATACTGCTACCAAAGATCAGATAAATGATAGAATCAAAGATCTCAGAAAGGCGATGGAGGGGATAGACATCGAGTCAATTCAAAAGGCACAGGATGAGCTTATGCAGGCTTCTCACAAGCTTGCTGAAATGATGTATCAGCAGGCTGCCGGTTCTAAGACGGATGAAGCTAAAGACACATCCGGCAAGGGTGAAAAAGATAAAAAAGGTGGGGGAGATGACGACGTAGTAGATGCTGACTTTGAAGAGGTGAAATAAGGATTTCTTCTTTTATGTCAAAAAACTGAAAATTCAGCAACTTGGATGGAAGCGGGAGAGAGCTCGCTATTAATCAACTAGATCTTTCAATCTAGAATTCAAGAAATTAAATTGGTTGTATGTTGTATATAGAAATACTTATTGTATTTCACATAAACTGTCCACGAGATTGGATGAGCTCTAATTAAGACAAGCGGCAAAACTCCCGTCATCCTGACTATTGAGTTCTATCCAGCCCTTGTCTTTTAGCATCCCCGGATTGAGTATAAGGGTACGCCCTATCCGATCTTCTCCTCTGGATTCGTGTATGTGGCCTGTAAAACAAAAATCAGGCTGTTTTTTTTCGATGAATTCCCTAATGGCTGTGCTGCCGACATGGACTCCACCGCCTATCAAGTCAGTAGCCGTGTTAAAAGGAGGAGTATGGGATATAAGGATCTTAATAGGTGCGTGGGTAACATATTCGTATGCTCTATTGACAATTTCACCTAGTTCTTCTTCAGAGAACTCGGTTGGAGTGTTAAAGGGAGTAGGATTAGATCCTCCTACACCGAAGATGCCCAAATCACCCAATAAGAATCCTTTACCATGGATATTGATACCAAGCTCATCCAGATATTTCGCTACTGATGCCTTATCCATATTACCTGGAAGAGCACAAATTTTAGGATTAATACGCCGGATGACATCTATTATGGTTGAGGCGTCTTCTTTCTCTCCAAAATTTGTAAAATCCCCTGTAATTATAACTAAGTCGGCCTTTGAAAGCCCAAGGATATTCTCTATACCAGCACAATCCAGATGAATATCACCAAAGGCTATAATACGCACTCGTTTATCACCATTAAATGATTCTAAAGAAAGTCCAATCTGCCCATTTGCATCCTGAACTTTTTGCATCGAATCATTAACATTTATCAAAAAACAACCCTGCGAAGGGCTTGCTATATTTTCTGGCTTTATATTAAGCCTAGAAAACTTTATATTCTTCTCTGTTTTTTGCTATAGAATATTTAAAATTTTTCGTTTTAATAGGAACGTCTCTTCCTTCGGTCGTTTCGCGCCCTCGCCTCGTTTACCTTTAGACTTCGTCCATCGAGGTCCTTACCGTTAAGAGCTTTTATAGCGGCATCAGCATCAGCATTATCCATTTCGGCGAAGCAAAAACCACGAGGTCTCCCTGTATCGCGATCCGTAATCCAGTTAAAGGACTCAATAGGCCCATACTGCTCAAGCATTTTGTGAACTTCTGCTTCTGTGGTATTAAAAGGTAAATTCCCAATATAAAGTTTCATCAATATATTCCTCTAAAAACAACTGCTATTCTCTAGTAGTGTTTTGGTCAAAATAAAATTTTAGTTTTATCAGTTACTCAGGTTTAAGAACCATTATAATTAAAATTGGTTGGAAAAATAAGACTAAAAAAGCGGGTCCTAGAAAATAAACCCGCTTTTCAGTGCTGATTTCCTAGGCCAACCAGCACTAGGAGCGCACGTTTGACGCCTGCGGACCCTTTGGCCCCTCAACCACATCAAACTCCACTTTCTGCCCTTCTTCTAGAGACTTGAATCCACTGCCCTCAATAGCGCTGAAGTGGACGAAGACATCAGGCCCATTCTCTTGAGAGATGAAACCAAAGCCTTTTTGATCATTGAACCATTTCACAGTTCCTTGTGCCATAAACTTTACCTCCTTTCCTAAAAACTATGGGCTCTTTCGACCCATGTGTTGCACTTGCCATGGTTTCGAAACGCCCAAACGGAAAGGATCCGTCTTGCAGGTGATTTCTGATCCATACAGAGTGTCATGTTTCTTCAAGGGCTTATCTATAAAAAAAAGAGGCACTCCTTGTAGCCTCTTCTTTGACAGACCTGCCACTCGATAGCCTTATCGACCTACCTGTAGCTGATTTTCCAGCTATATAGTTTTATTATATTAAGAAATATCTTTTACAGTGTCAATAAAAAAGGCGACTAATAAATAAAAGAATACGGATTATTTGTCAAAAAAACAGATAATTCTAGTTGTGTTTCTCTATCCTGAAATATTGGGATAGGCCAAAGATACCTGTTAGAAATTCCATGTTGAGATGCTCCTTCTGACCTTATTTGGATTCTAAGACAGAATTCAAGATTTTATGATGATCGTTCATAGTCTTGATCTTTAACAGACTATATATGAAAATATGGCATATGTATGAAATATTAATATAAAGAAGTCATCTCTACGCTTGTCTTATGTAATTAATAAGCCGGGTCCTATTCAAGGCCTTATAACTTTTTTGAACAGTCAACCTTAACCAGTAAACAGCACAGATATGTGTGCATAAAAGATGAAAATAGAGAAAAGGAAAAAACTTAAAGAGTTATACCACCAGTACGAAATAGACGTGGCCAAGTTTAAAAAAGCAGCTGTATGTATAAAGGGCTGTGCTAACTGTTGTATAGACGTGGGTAATATTGATATCACAACCCTCGAAGGTATTATTATCCATGAGCGGATGGCCACGTTCGAAGAACCATTAAAATCGGAGATAAAGGCTAGGCTGGCTAAAAACAAGATGGAGAGAGAAAAAAAAGTGCTTTCTCGATGCGCCTTTCTCAAAAAAGATAAGACTTGTATAATTTATGATATACGTCCTTTTAGTTGCAGGTGGCTATATTCAGTCAAAAATTGTGATGGCTCATCACCTACAGTTCACCGCCAGGCATTAAACTTGGCTAAAAATACAGTGAAAAAGATACAACAGCTTGATTCTATTGGATATTCAGGGCATATCAGTTTTATTTTATCTCTGCTGGACAATGAAGAATTCAGGAAGCTTTATCTGAGAGGTAAATTCAATCCTCAAAAGATAGCACATTTCGGACGAAGTCATGGGCTATCGATTAATCTAACTGCCTCCAGATAAAATTAAGAATTAAGCAAAGAATATCAATCATGTCGAAACGCCAGGATGCACTGAATTTCATCTTTAATATTTTAATATTGATAAGTTGTTTTTCATAAGGACCTTTTCTCTATTCATAGTGCTGATAGGTCAAATATCCAGAGGCCCTGCATAAGGCATCTCGCCTTGCATCTAGTATATCCTTTTTCACCATTTCGCGTATCATGTCTCTAAAACTGATTTTGGGCCGCCAGTCCAATTGCACTGATGCCTTGGATGGATCTCCGATCAACGCATCGACTTCGGTTGGTCGAAAATAACGTGAATCTATGGCTACAACCACATCACCGGGTTTAGGCATCTTGCGTCGCTGTTCTTCAGACAGGGCAGGGGAATCCTCTATGCTTTTGAGAATACCTTTCTCCAATAGATCCTTTCCTTCCCATTCGATTACCATTCCTGCTTCCATAAATGTCAGTTCACAAAATTCTCTTACAGAGTGCTGTTCTCCTGTGGCAATTACATAATCATCCGGTTCATTTTGCTGGAGCATAAGCCACTGAGCCTCAACAAAGTCCCTGGCATGGCCCCAGTCTCTCCTTGAGTTCAGGTTACCTAGATAAAGCCTATCTTGAAGACCAAGGCCTATGCGGGCTACCGCGCGAGTGATCTTGCGAGTTACAAAAGTCTCGCCACGAATAGGTGACTCGTGATTGAACAGAATGCCATTGCACGCATAAATGCCATATGCCTCACGATAATTGATTGTAATCCAATATGCATAGACCTTTGCCGCAGCATATGGGGAGCGGGGATAAAATGGAGTGGTTTCCTTCTGCGGCACCTCGCGAGCAGCACCGAACATTTCTGATGACGAGGCCTGATAGAAACGGGTCTTCTGTGTTAGTCCAAGAAGTCGAATTGATTCCAAAAGCCGCAAGGTCCCAAGTGCGTCTGAATTAGCGGTATATTCAGGGGTCTCGAACGACACCTGGACATGACTCTGTGCTGCCAAATTGTAAATTTCATCCGGCTGAACATCTTGAACAATGCGGATCAGGTTAGTTGCGTCAGTGAGATCTCCGTAATGGAGAATCATGCGCCGGTCAGGTTCATGAGGATCCTGGTATAGGTGGTCAATACGGTCTGTATTGAAAAGGGAGGCCCTTCTCTTTATACCATGAACCTCATAATCTTTTTTTAACAAAAATTCAGCAAGATATGCTCCATCCTGTCCAGTGATGCCTGTTATAAGTGCCTTTTTCCGCATGAGCTTAAGTTACCTTTCTCCCAGAGGTTATGTATTTCGAAGTAACATAGGCATTCCTGTCTTTTTTCTCGCACTTTCCGCAATATTTACGATTTGCATGGTCTGGGTTCATTTATAGAATCTGCTGGAGCGCAAACTTAGGCCATTTTGATAATATTTATAAGTCATGGCAATTCCATCGCGTAATCCGATACGTGCTTTCCAGCCCATGGCCTGCAACTTGGAGACATCTGAGAGCTTCCTTAATGTGCCATCAGGCTTTGTTCTGTCCCACAGGATCTCTCCTTGATGCCCTGTGATCTCCTGAATAAGTTTGGCCAATCGCTCAATCGAAATATCCTTTCCCGTCCCTACATTCAGGATATTTTCAGGTGCTATTTCCCTTGACATTGAAAATATGCATGCATCAGCCAAGTCGTCTACATACAGGAATTCCCGCTTAGGCTGGCCCGTCCCCCAGAGCGTAACCGGAGTATGCCCGGAAAGTTTGGCTTCGTGAAATTTGCGGAGTATGGCAGGGAGGACATGGGAATCTTCAAGGTCAAAATTATCGCCGGGACCATAAAGATTCGTAGGCATTAGAGAAAAAAAATTACAACCATGCTGTCTTGCATAGGCCTGACACAACTTAAGACCGGCAATCTTGGCAACGGCGTATGGTTCATTCGTTGGTTCCAGAGGGCCGGTCAGAAGATACTCTTCACGAATGGGCTGGGGACAATCCTTGGGATAAATACATGAACTGCCGAGAAATAACAGTCTACGAACACCAAAACGATAAGCAGCGTGAATCACATTTGTTGAAATTGCAAGATTGTCATATATGAAGTCAGCAGGATAGCTGCTGTTCGCAAAAATACCACCTACTCTGGCTGCTGCTAAAAAGACGAATTCCGGACGCACCTCCTCAAAAAAACGCATTACCGCCCCCTGATCCCTGAGGTCCAGTTCCGAGCTAGTTTTGAGTACGAGATTTAAATAACCTGCTGCCTGAAGTCGTCTTGTGATGGCAGATCCTACCAGACCACGATGGCCCGCAATATAGATTCGACTGTTAGTTTCTATATCCTATTTCCTTTTAAAAATATGCGATCAAGCCCTCTTAATTAAGCTAATGACTTACTGTCAACTCTATAAACAAAATTATTTTAAAATATATAAAGTATCTTGACAAGTAATGCCGATACATAATATGAGTAAAAATATTACTCATAAGGTGTTTATGAATGGAAAATTTGTTTGCAGGGCTCATAGCCTCAAAGACCAGAGTAAAACTGTTGATCCGTTTCTTTTTTAACCCGAAGGCACGTTCATACCTGAGAGAACTAGCCAAAGAATTCAATGTTTCAACGAATTCGGTTCGGGAAGAACTCAATCAGCTTACAAGGACAAAACTACTCATATCCAAAAGAGACGGCCGCCAGGTCTATTATTCAGCAGATACCAGTCATCCGCTTTTTCCCGAACTCAAATCAATGGTGAGCAAGGTAATGGGAATCGATCAGGTCATTGACGGTATCATCAACAGGTTGGGTGATATTGAAGAGGCATATCTGATTGATGACTATGCAGAAGGCAAGGATACGGGCATAATTGATCTTCTGTTGGTAGGAGATGTGGATCAATATCATCTGAATGATTTGAGTAGAAAAACAGAACGCTATATTAAGAGAAAAATACGCACACTGGTACTAAGCAGGGATGAGTATAAAAACCTGTTGCCAAAATTAAAAAAGCGGCATTGCATACTGATATGGCAGGCAAAGAAAGAATAAGTCTATGGTTCCCATAAATTTGGAGGGTTTTAAACGCTATTTTGTCAATACTTCATGGTTGCTGGGCCATCGTGTATTGAGCATGGTTGTTGCCCTTTTTGTAGGAGTTTATGTTGCCAGATATCTCGGTCCGGAAAAATTTGGACTTTTAAACTACGCGGCTAGCTTTGTCAGTCTTTTTGCAGCGCTGGCAACTCTTGGCCTTGACGGTATTATAGTACGGGAACTGATCAAGGCTCCGGAACACGGAAATGAACTGCTTGGCACTGTTTTCTGCTTAAAAGCAGGCGGTGCAGTCTTGATGTGGATTGCCATCGCAGTCGCGGTTCCTTTTACCCATAATGATACTCAAACCAATATCTTAATTGTTATCATCGCATTTGCCGTTATCCTCCAGGCATTTAACGTCATTGATCTTAATTATCAGGCAGAGGTAAAATCAAAATATGTGGTATACGCCCAACTTGTCTCCCTAATCACATCTTCAATAGCTAAACTGGTGTTTGTCTGGACAGGGGCACCGCTTGTCTGGTTTGCATGTGTCTTTCTGCTTGATGCGTTTGTGCAGGCAATGGGACTGCTTGCTGTATATCTGAAAAATACGGGCAAAATTTGGTATTGGAGATGGAAATGGCAGACTGCAAAGACATTGTTGAGTGATAGCTGGCCGTTGATATTGTCAGGAATGGTGATTGCAATTTATATGAAGATCGATCAGGTGATGATTAAGGAAATGCTGGATGCCTCGGCAGTTGGGAATTATGCGGCCGCAGTGAGATTGAGCGAGGCATGGTATTTTATACCCATGGCAATTACGTCATCTGTTTTCCCGGCTATTATCAATGCCAAAAAACAGAGTGAAGAGCTTTACAATCAGAGATTGCAGAAATTATATGATTTGATGGTCTGGCTATCGCTGTCTATTGCAATACCTACTACGTTTCTGGCTCCCCGGGTAATCAAATTATTGTATGGGCAGGCCTTTTTACCGGCGGCAGGGGTTTTGAGTATTCATATCTGGGCTGGGGTGTTTGTGTTTTTGGGATGTGCGAGCGGGAAGTGGTTACTTACAGAAAATTTGCAGATTTTTTCAACGATTAATACAAGTATAGGTGCAATACTAAATATAATTTTAAATTATATTCTAATAAAAAAAATAGGAATTAATGGTGCAGCTATATCGACATTGATATCATATTTTATAGCAGCCTATTTTTGTTTATTTTTCTTTGAAAGAACAAGAATAAACTTTATTAAGTTGACAAAAAGTTTATGTCTAAAAGGAATTTTTAGTGTTAAAGAGAATAGCTAAAATAATCTTACCTAAATATGTAATAAAAAAACTCAATATTATTAATAATAATTATTTTGATGGATATGCTCTTAAATCATATTCTCAAGAAGGTGAAGATATGATTTTAAGAAGATTATTCGAAAAACAGAAAAAAGGTTTTTATGTAGATATTGGTGCACATCATCCAAAACGATTTTCTAACACATTCTTTTTTTATAAAAATGGATGGCGTGGTATAAATATTGATGCAATGAAAAATAGCATGTATTTATTTAATAAAATAAGACCAAGAGATATTAATATAGAAATTCCGATTTCGGATAAAAAACAGAAACAAAAATATTATATGTTTAACGAACCAGCATTAAATACCTTCTCAAATGAGATCGCAGCAAAAAGAAATAATAAGGATATTTATAATATTATATGTGAAAAAGAGATGGAAACTTCAACTCTCGAAGAGATATTTAACAGATATTTGCCAAGTGGCCAGGAAATCGATTTCATGTCTATTGATGTTGAGGGACTTGATTTACAAGTCCTTAAATCAAATGATTGGAGCCGATTTAGACCGAAATTTGTATTGGTAGAGATGCTAAATTGTTCAATCAAAGATATAGCAATATCAAGAACATATAAATATCTTTCTGAGTTTGAATACGACTTCTTTGCAAAGACTTTGAACACAGTTTTTTTCCAAAGAGTGGATATTAAAGACCAAAGTTTAGTGGCTAAAACCCAAAAGATTTGAATACTCAACTATAACATTTCGTATATAAAATGAATTTAGCCCCTATAGTTCTTTTCGTATACAACCGCCCGTGGCACACTCAACAAACTGTTAAAGCTCTCCAGAAAAATGAGCTGGCTGATCTGAGTGACCTGTTCATCTATTCAGATGGCCCTAAAGACGATCAAAGTCAAGAAACGGTTCAAAAGGTCAGAAAGTATATTCATACTATTGATGGATTTAAGACATTAACTGTTCAAAAACGAGAAAAAAATTTGGGTTTAGCCAATTCCATTATTTCTGGTGTTACAGAAATAGTTAACAAATATGACCGGATTATTGTATTAGAGGATGATATAACCACGTCACCCTATTTTTTGAGATATATGAATGATGCTCTTAATTTTTACCAAGACGAAGAGAGAATAATGCATATCTCCGGCTATATGTTTCCAGTTAATTACATAGGACTTCAGGAAACTTTTTTCTACCGAGTCACGTCATGCTGGGGATGGGCAACGTGGAGCCGAGCATGGAAGTATTTCAAAAAAGATGTCAAATGGGTATATCAAATTTTTTCGAAGGAAGAAAGAAGAGCCTTCAACCTCGACGGCAGTCACAATTTTTGGTCTCAAGTAGAAGGCAATAAATTAGGCAAATTAAATAGCTGGGCAATTTTTTGGTATGCCTCGGTCTTCAAAAACCAAGGTCTATGCCTGCATCCCTGTCAGTCACTCACTAATAATATCGGACATGACGGTTCCGGAATTCATTGCGGCAATTCCAAAAAATTTACGGTTTCGCCTATAGATAAACCTATTAGCTATTTTGAGACCTCAATCAAAGAGGACCAGTTAGCTTTAGCAAGAATGAAGTCTTTTTATCGCCGCCACGATGGAAATATTATTCAACGTTTGGCCGGTTCTTTAAAACAAAAATGTTTCTATAATGCAGTCCATTAATAAGGAACGCGAAATATCATTTAGAGATATTTGCTTGGCTGAGAGCGATAAAAGGGAAGTTGAAAGACTGTTAAAAATATCACCTCATAATCCACCTCAACTGGAGGATATATGGATGTTGATGGACAAAGTATGGGATGAGTTTGGATGTGATAATCGGAAACCGGACTGGAAAAACATCAGAAAATTTTATTCTCATCCAATATGGTTATTAAATGGACTTTTTATTGAACAACATGATTTGTCAATGCAACGCAGGAATGCAATCAGTGATTGGATTGATTATAATCCTTCTATAAGAAAAATATTGGACTACGGCGGCGGTTTCGGCACGCTGGCCAGATTAATTAATAACAAAAAACCCTCTTTATTAGTGGATATATATGAACCACACCTTTCTTATTATTCAAGACAAAAAATATCCGATTATCCCCAAATACAATTTATTAGTAAGATTAAAGACAGGTATGATGCCCTTGTAAGCACCGATGTGCTCGAACATGTACCTGATCCTCTGAAAACATTTGAGGAAATGATTTTATCTGTCAAGAATAATGGGTATTTGATTATTGCCAACAATTTTTTCCCGATCATAAAATGCCATCTGCCACAAACATTTCATTTAAGATATACTTTTAATATATTTGCAAAACTTATGGGTCTGGTAATTTGTGGACCATTAGAAGAAAGCCATGCAACGATATTCAAAAAAAATAGTAATAAACCTGTTAATTGGCGAATTGTCAGGCCGTTAGAAAAAGTATCTAAAGGTCTCTTTCCTTTCCTTCAGTTTTCCAAACCGGTTTTAAGACCGATTTACAAGTTTGTGAAACATGAATATTCTTCACGTTAATGCCTATGATATCTCAGGCGGCGCAGCGCGTGCCGCTCACCGAATCCATAAAGGTCTGCAAGGAATTGGCGTAGGCTCAAAAATGCTTGTGCAGACCAAATCAAGCGATGACAAATCCGTCATAGACCCTGGCAATAAACTTAAAAGAGGGCTTGCCCTGCTTCGCCCTACTTTTGATTCTGCTTTTAAAAAACTTTCTTCAGGAGGCTCTAAAACAATCTTCTCACCCGCATGGCTCCCTTTTTCAGGCATTCTTTCTCAGATTAATTCTATTTCGCCGGATATTATCCATCTCCATTGGATTTGTGACGGCATGCTGCGGATTGAAGAGCTTAAACGAATTAATAAACCAATAATCTGGACTTTGCATGATATGTGGTCATTTACCGGCGGGTGTCATTACAATGATGGTTGTGAACGCTTTCAGCAAGCCTGTGGCAGTTGTCCGCAATTGAATAGAAGCGGTAAAAATGACCTGAGTCGTTCTGTATTGAGACGTAAAAAAAAGGCATGGAGTAAACTTAATATTACCATTGTAGCACCAAGCACCTGGCTTGCTGAATGCGCAAAAGAAAGCAGCTTGTTCAGCGGACGCCGCATGGAGGTGATTCATAACGGATTAAATTTAAATTTGTTTAAACCGATTAATAAAACCACTGCTCGCAAGATATGGAATTTACCAATCAACAAAAAGTTGATTCTCTTTGGGGGAATGAGTGCAACCGGTGATCTCAGGAAGGGATTTGACCTGCTTTATGAAGGGCTAAAACAATTATCTGCCCAATGGTCAAACGGAGCAGAGTTGATAGTTTTTGGTTCAAGTGAACCGGAAAACCCGCCTGATTTTGGCCTGCCGGTGCATTATCTGGGGTATTTGTATGATGATGTAAGCCTCGCGCTTCTATATGCTGCGGCAGATGTTATGGTTACTCCGTCAAAACAGGATAATCTGCCGAATACGGTTGTGGAATCATTGGCCTGTGGCACATCTGCTGTAGCATTTGATGTCGGCGGTATGCCGGATATCATTGAACACAAAATAAACGGTTACCTTGCAAAACCCTTTGATACCTTTGACCTTGCTGCCGGAATTGACTGTGTATTGTCTGATGAAAAAAGATATAGAGATCTGTGCATAAAGGCCCGAGAAAAGGCGGTGACCTGTTTTGACATCGAAAAGATAGCAAGGCAGTATGCTGAGTTGTATGAGTCGATTATTTGATTAATTGTCTATATTAAAAAGACAGGTGAGCTTAAATTGACTTATGATTGGTTTTTGAAAAACTTTCTGCTTGAATCAAGTAGATGCCTCGATGAATTAGATAGCTAATTACATAACGTAAAATATTAAGCCCTAATCCTATAAAATAGCATCCTGGTATAGGATAATGTTTTTTAAAAAGTGGGGAAAGCTGTTGTATATCCCTATGAGAGCGTCTATTTTTAAAAGTTTCAAGAAATTGGCGAAATGTGAGGATTCCAGGGCTTTGAGCCAAGGATGTCTTTTCTTGATCAATAAAGACTTTTGTGTCTGTCGCAATAAAGAGCGGTATTCCGGATTTGCGGCATCTTATGTAAAAGTCATGATCTGCATAATAGTGAGGCAGGCTTTCGTCGTCAAGCAAACCTATGCGTTTAAATATTGAAGCAGGTATCAGAACACCTCGCCCCCCTGCAATAAGTTTGGTCTCTACAAGGCCATTATGTGCCTTTTTCTTGGCTGCGCTTATATTTCTGGTAGCCAAAAAAGTTGGGAAACCGATTAATAAGGCTGTTCTTGCTGTTATTACAAGGACTTTACCCGTAGACGCATCGCACTGAACAGGGGCTATAATGGCTTCACCCTTAATCTGTTTAAGACGATTAACCAATTTTTCAATTGTGTCTGGTTCAAGAAAACAGTCATTATTCAAAAGCATTACTGCATCAGCGCCTCTTTTTAAGGCCTCTTTTATTCCTAAATTAGTTGCTCCTGACCACCAAAGTTTTTCGCTTCCTATTACTCGAATTACTTCAGGAAATTCTAGCTGTAATTCAGACTTGGTATTATCCGTAGAGCCGTGATCTACTACTATGACTTCAAAATTTGTGTATGTACTTTTTTGCATTGATTCCAGACATAGGCGAGTTTGCCTCCACCCGTTATATGCCGGGATGACTATGAAAACCTTAATCATGAATATATCTCGTGCTTTAAAGCCGTTTAGAATAATAATCTCTCAAAAGACCCTGTACCCCAGCGGGGAGTGAGCTTACAGCCAGAGATAGAAAAGCGCTCATGCTCGGATACGTTTTGATTGAATGGGCAAGATCCTGACGTGCCTTTGTCATATTACCATAATAGAGGGCATGTTGACCCCAATAACGAAAGGCCTCCGCCATTATAATTCTTTTTTTTTGCATATAGATATGAGGGGCTCGATTTAATGCCTTATCTATTATCTTAAAATAATCTGTTCTCATCTGTTCAAAAGGTTGAATAGTTGAATAACTATTTTTTTGCTTGTGAACCCTTACTAAAGGTTCTGGAATTTCAATGACCCGAGAAATCTCGCCCAATCGAATCCAAAGATCAAGATCCTCCCTTGTCTTTAACGATTCATCAAAACCACCAACTTTATCCAAAAATTTTTTTCTACATAACGTGGAGGAAGTACATTGCAAAGGATTTGGCCATAAAATAGTATGCCATTTATTTCGGCTTGGAGAACGGTAATTACGTATTGTTTCTCCCCCCTGTTCATCTCTGCGTATTTGCCAGCTATAGGTTAATCCTGCCGAATTATCTTCTTGAATGATGCCAACAGCCTTTTCCAGATATCCGGGAAGCCATTCGTCATCAGCATCCAAAAAAGCTGCAAATTCTCCCTTGCATTCAGCAATACCGCAATTACGCGCAGCAGAAGGGCCGGCTTGCTTTTGGAAAATATAATGCACTTTACTTCCAAATTGTTTTACTACTTTACTGGTATTATCAGTAGAACCATTATCTACGACAATAATTTCATTTTGGACTTTTTGTGTTAAAGCTGAACGGATAGCACGCTCAATAAAAGATTCACTATTATATGCGGGGATAATGACAGACAACATTTTAATATTTATGTAGTATATGAGTGTTATAATATATTTTTAGATTCTGATTTTTTAACAGGATTATCAATCTATGGCTTAGTCCTTTTAAAAGATTGTATTGCCTCTTCATACAGCTGATTATATTGTTTTGCTGTATTGTTCCAGGTTAGCTCATGTTCCAGCATCCATTTACGGCCAGCAAGGCCGGCTGCCTTGAGATCTCTTTTGCCCTTGATTATATCATCAAGGGCAATTGATAACGCATTTTCAGCCCCTGGAGGCACTAACCATCCAGCTTCACTATTTGTAACCAGTTCACGCGTTCCATCAATATCTGTGGCCAACACAGGCATGGCTGCCGCCATTGCCTCGTGGACTACACTGGGCCTGCCTTCCAGATAACTAGGGAGAATAAAAAGGTGATGATCTCCCATCAGTTCTGCAATTTGAGCTGGAGACACATTTCCCAAAAAATGCACATTTGCATCAATTCCTAAAATGGCCGCAAGTGAGCTCAGATAGCCTTTTTCAGGCCCGCTTCCAACCACAGTCAGCATCCATGGGAAATCAGTTTTTGAAATAGCTAACGCTTTTAAAAGCACGTCTAAACCTTTACGGGGAATCAAGCTTCCAATGAAAAGTAGCTTAAATGGCGACACGGAAACACTTTGACGATTGCGAGGCACGGCATAAAAGACATCGTCGGCACCATCTGAGACAAATTTGATCTTTTCAGTCATGTCTGGATTTTGTCTTTTGAGCTCATTCGTAATCGCCTGACTCACTCCGATTGTAAAACTGGAACCTTTAAGGGATTTATTGTGCAGCCAAGAAAAAGGCCCAAGCTTTTTTGCCTTGTGAATATCTGATCCCCTGAGGGTAGTGACAACTGGTTTACGGTGTATAGGTTGGGTTAATATTGCTACGGCCCCGCAGGCAGACCAGTGGGCATGTATAATATCATTCCGTTTGGCCAGCTTAATAAGTGATAAAGCCATACTGCTCAGAAAAGGCGGAAGCAGTCCATATAGCAAGGGTTGTTCAGCCAGTGCCGTAGGTATTCCTCCCGGTTGCTGAGCTAAACGTTGCCAGTACCATGGCGCATAACGAAAACGGATAACATTATAGTTATTAGGCCAGGTTGCACATTGAATGCCTGAAGGAGTCAATACGGTACACACAAGGTCTAGTTTTATTTCCGCCAGTACCAGCCTGTGTACGAAAGGGCCTGAAATATCACTAGGGCTGGATGGATATGACGTTGTAAGGTGTAGTATCCGCAATGTCATTATTGAAGGCCTTGATTATAGTCCATGTCAAACCACATGGCGCAAAAAAGAACTGCAGTCCAAAAATATAAGGAAATGCGGAAAAGAGTGTATTGGCTTTGTTTACGGTACCTTTTCGGTTACGATCAAGTAGCATGATAGATCTCTAAAAGTAAAACACATTTTGTAAGAGTTAGACCTAACAATACACTTTCCAATAATTGAGTTTCGCCCATAGTTTTTACTAATAAGATATTCTTTTACAATTTTCTGAACGGTTTATTAGTTGTGTTGAGGTATAGAAAATTGACGTGAAGTGAAACTCCCCGCCATAAATGGCCGGGTATTCCGCATGGATTTTATAAAGATACATACTTAGAAGCAGTAGGATGCAAATGGCAGAAAATTATTTTTTATTCCACTCGATCATAGCGCATCTGGGTAATCTGTTCAGAAATGAGCCCCATCAGAAAAACCATTATTCCAACACTTAGGAGTAATGCCGACATATTTGTAAAACTGTGGTGTGTGCAATAACTATATATATAATATACCAGGCCAGTGAGTAAGAAAAAGGCACTAACCGGTAAAAAAATCCTCATCGGTGAAAATAGTGTTGCGATGCGCAGAATAATAAGGATAAATCTTGAACCATCCTCTAAAAGCTTTATTTTGCTTTCACCTATTCTTCTGTGCTGACAAATTGGAACGTACTTGATTGTATAGCCGCTTCGAAGATAGGTAAGGGTACTGGTTGTCGGATAAGAAAATGTATTGGGAAAGAGATACAGAAATTTTATTACTTTATCCTTATGTAAGACCCTGAAGCCGGATGTAAGATCCTTTATTGGGTATTTGGCAACGTAAGAAGCCAGTTTGTTGTAAAACCAATTAGCTATTCTACGCCCTAATGAGGCGTGATTAATAGAACTGCGGGCACCAACCACCATGTCGTAATGTTCCGACTCCTCAAGAAGCCTTGCGATATCAGCCGGATCATGTTGCCCGTCTCCATCCATCAACACTATTAAGTCTCCCGAGGCGTTTCGTATACCTGTCTTAACCGCTGCCCCATTGCCGATGTTATAAGGATGCTGAATGACCTTTGCCCCGGCCTCCCGAGCCTTATTTGCAGTGTTGTCCGTGCTGCCGTCATCAATCACGAGAATCTCAAAATCAGGGTAAAGTGAATTGATGTGAGCAACTATTTGGCCGATTACGGTCTCTTCATTATAGGCAGGTATAACTATCGATATATTCACTGTCCCCTATCTCCTACTACCTCCCAAAGTTGATATGATGGAGTATTTATAACTACAGGCCTGAAATATGCGGGATTAAAAGTATATCTTAAAAATAATTTATTAAAAACCGATTCTGAAATATGCATGTCCATCAAGGCCCCAAACCTTGGAGAGATCCACATCTCGAAGTGTGGTCCGCTATCTCTTTGATAGCTTTTGCTAAGTATTCTCTGCCTCTCACGTTTAACAAGATGCGTAAGACCTATCATCCTATTACTTGTCCGCAAGATTCCCTTTTCTATATGGATATCCAGACCCTCGCTTCCCTTTATATATCCGTTTTCTTCACGCACATTATAAAAGGCCTTGTATACTGGATGTATTCCTTCTCTCTTTTCTACATCCCAGGTACCAAGCCAATACCACCAATAGCTGGTGACAGTGAGACGCCAATCCAGAAAGAGATAAACAGGACGAGTATTTTGCGGATAGAAAAAGCAAAGCCACTTATCCACATCCTGTAAATCTCCGACAGGCTCGAGTTCTGCTGAAGACAACAATTCCCTTGCCTTCGCGGGACCAGCTGACAGGACACCTTTAATGAGATCTACACCTCGGACAGGATCATTGCCTACCGCCTTATAGACATTACTAATACCATCCATTCCTGAGCTTACATAAAAGCGCATGAAGTTGGCTGCCAGACGTTCATCGCACGTGGCAAAAGGAAGGCCATTGTAAAAGGATCTGTGTCCGCCGTGAAGCGAACCGTCACCCACAGTCCCCCTTGCGGCCCAGTAATTCAAAGGATATCCATGGTCCCACCATGCCCAGATCACTGCATCTTTGGGGGTTTCTCTTGATGCCATATCCATGCCGGCGACAAGGTGCGGAGGCTCCTTGGGCCAGAATGTTTTATCCATGTCCTTACTCAGAGCCGGCCATACAATAACAATTACCAATATAGGTGCTAATATAGAAAGAATGAAAATTTTTCGGCGCCAGTACCAGATCTCGGATATCATATATCCTATTCCAAGGGCTGTAACAGGCGCAAAAAAGATCAGAAAGCGCTTGGCGAAAAAAAACGACAGCGCAGCCAGTATCAATGGAACGGATATAAACAGACTCTCCTTTGGACGACGATAGAATAAACACATAAGACCTGCGCATGCAAAAATGAATGCAGGAAGGCTGTCGGTTGTCTTGGCTACAATCTCGTTGAATGAAGGTATTGCCTGCTCTGAAATTGTGGCCCCAATTGGAGGCCAAATCTCGGCTACTTCCTTTGTAGATATGTAGTGAAAGGAATTTGCGACATGTCTAAAAATCTTGAGCGGAAGATCCAGACCCATCCACAGTAGTATCACTCCGATTGCCAGCCCAGCTATTCCTAAAAATATAAATGCCTCTCTTCTTACGGGACGATAAAAAAATACCAGTGCCACAGCTAATGGTAACATCGAGACAACCGTCGTTACCTGAGGAGTTTGATCCCACCACCATAGAAAAAGCAAAAAAATAGCCATACCGCCGATAAAATAGAGATAACGCTTCCGATCGACTTCAATACCAAACTTAAGGAAGCAAAAAGCAGCCCCTGTGGCCCATGTGACGTTCATGCAATCTGTGTCAAACCAGCCTAAACTGCTCCTATAAACATAGTAATGTGAGAGCAACCCCATTAGCGCGGCAGTGAGGCCCATGGCTGGACCTCCGTAAAAACGTCCCAATGCATATAAAGGCAGAGCCAGTAAAAGACCGAGGAATGCAGGAAGTACTGCCCCAATCCAGTTCAGAGAAAAAGGCGTAATTTTGGCCAAGCCTGCAGCCATCATCGAAATGAGGGGCGGTGGAATTTTTCTCGATACACCCTTGGGCACATCACGATTTTTATCTACCGACGTATATGTGCCTTCAGCAAGATCCTTTGCCATAGTAAGATAGAAATAGCCATCAAAGGTGGTAAGTAAGGGCTCTCCTTTGTATAGAGCCAGTTCGGGGTGATTTTTCCAGTCCCGGATATCCTCTATGCGCACAAGCAGACCCACTCCAAGGATAAGTAAAAGTGCCAAGGCCTCTATCCATAGGTTGTATTGAGCAAGGCGTTTGACATGATCCGTTACAGTATTTTTCCATTTATGAATATACAGCGATCCAATATCTCGAGAGCTTATCGCTGGAACGGCAGTGATGGGTGCTGATTTTTTTTTGATCTTGGCCAAAGGCCTTTTACTTTTGCGACTCAATGCATCTACCTGATTAGTTTACTTAGATTCAAAAACGCGTACTGAAGTAGATCAATCATACTGCAACTCTATCGTATATTAAGTTTCGTTCCTGAAAGCCTTTTTGCTTCAGCTTAACTATTTCATTTCATTATCTTATTCCAGATCTCTATAACTTCTGATCTTAGGCCTTTGAAATCCTCAGCCTCCACATAAGTCGATCTTTCTTGCAGGCTAAGCCTGTTTATTGTTTTTCTGTACCTCATATTAGCCTTTAAAAGGGTATCTGTGTAACTTTTGGGTATTAGGTTTATCTTTTCAAGTACATCGAGCAATCTAATGCTATTACTCCATTCAGCCAGGTCAGGATGCCGGAAAGCATTCGCCAATACCATATACTGCATAATAAAATCAATATCAGTCAGCCCGCCAGAATCATATTTAAGGTCAAATTTGCCTGGCCGTCTGTTCCCATATTTGTTTATTAATCTGTCTCTCATTGAGATGATGGAATGCTTTAAAATATCCGTATCACGGGGCTGGGCAATTATCTTTTTTCTCAGTTCATGAAACCTTTTGCATATCCTCATATCACCTGAAATCGTTCTCGCTCTCACAAGCGCCTGATGTTCCCAAGCCCAGGCCTGGTCCAATTGATATTGGGAAAAGGCCTCCAGACTGCTTACCAAGACTCCTGATACCCCGCTTGGACGAAGGCGCATGTCTACCTCATACAGGACTCCTGCCTTGGTCTGGATCGTCAAAATATGAATAATTCTTTGTCCCAGGCGGGTATAAAACATAGTGCTATCAAGTGGCTTTGGGCCGGCGGTCATTTGGCCCACATTCCCGTCATGGAGAAAAACGAGATCAAGATCCGAACTATACCCCATTTCTGTTCCTCCAAGTTTGCCATAGGCAACAACTGCAAAGCCACAATTCTCTCTCTTAGCTTGGCCTGATATATAAATGGGCGCGCCGTGTCGATCTATCAGATGTTCCAGAGCAAGGACAAGGACTCTGTCTATAACTATCTCCGCAATGTCCGTAAGGTGTTGACTTACCTCCTGTACAGATAGCGCCCCTGATATGTCAGCCGCAGCTACGCGCAGCATATTGGCCTGTCTGAATCTCCTCATTTCATCCATCTGCTCCTCCAAGTCGGTCGATGGCACTCTGGAGAGCATCTTTTTTATGTCCTTTTTTAGAATTGACCTGTCAGGAGGTGAGTAAAGAGTGACTGGAGAAAGTAGTTCATCCAGAAGAACAGGCTGTTTTGATAACAGCGTCGTTATCCATGCCCCTCTTGAACAAAGCCTTATCAGGTGTGTGAGGGCATTTGGATTTTCCAGAAGAAGAGACAGATAACAAGTCCGCCTCTCAATTGCCTCTATAAGAGCAAGTGTCCGTTTGAGAGCAAGATCTGGATGATCCGTCCTCCCTGCCTCCTCAAGCACAAGCGGTATCAGACGGTCTAGCCGGTCTCGCCCCGAGGAACTGAGGCTCAGGCTAGTCCTGGAATTCTTTAGGCTTTTGAGAAAAATCAAGGTCTCATCGGTTTTTTCAAAACCCAATGACTGAAGGGTTCTTACAGCAAGGTCTTTATCGATTGTCCCAAACCAAATGCCAGATAAAAGCTGTTTTTTTAAATCCTTAGTTTTATTACTTTCCCTTGAAAAGAGTCCCTTAAAATGATAGTGAACTGTGTCCATATGTCTGAGAAGCACATTCACATACTCTTTCCAGCTCTGAAAACCCATAGAAAGTGCGAGGCGGGCCTGAGAAAGGGTATCAGAGGGCAGCTTGTGTGTCTGTTGATCAGCGTATTCCTGCAGACGGTGTTCAGTTTTGCGTAGGAATATATACGCATCCCTTAATTGCCTGCATACGTCTTTGGGCAAAAAGCTTTGGGCAGCAAGGAGATCCAGTACTCGAAGAATGCTCCTTTCCCTAAGTTCAGGTATAGTGCCACCTCTTATGAGTTGAAAGGTCTGGCCTATAAACTCGATTTCCCGTATCCCCCCGGCGCCCAGCTTTATGTTATCTTTAATTCCTTTCTTACGCGTCTCCTGCTCTATAAGTTGTTTCATTTCCCTTAAGGAATCAAAAGCCCCATAGTCCAGATAACGGCGATACACAAAGGGCCTCAATGTTTCAAGCAGCAAATCTCCATTTTTGCCACCGGCAATGGGGCGGGCCTTGACCATTGCGTATCGTTCCCACTCTCTCCCCTGACTTTGATAATATTCTTCCATTGCATCGAAGCTCAAAACCACGGGGCCATTTTCACCATATGGTCTGAGCCTAGTATCCATACGAAATACAATACCCTCGGCGGTAGTCGCGCCTATAACACTTATTAATTTGCGGCAAAGCCGGGTAAAAAATTCTTCGTTAGTGACGGATTTTGGGCCATCTCTAGTATGTCCGGACCCTGGGTATGTAAATATCAGATCAATGTCCGAGGAAAAGTTGAGTTCTCTTGCTCCCAGTTTGCCCATACCGAGAACAACCAAAAATTGGGGCCTGCCTTCCTTGTCCACAGGATAGCCGATTTCCTGGCATTGCCAGAGATGTAAGAGATTGAGAGCAGCTTTCAGACATGCCTCTGCCAGGGCTGAAAGGTCCGCCATAGTCTCTTGAAGTTCTGCCTGCTGAGCAAGGTCTCTCCACGCTATCCTGACCATCTCTCGCCTTCTAAGACGACGTAAAATTATTGCAAGCTGTTTATTCTCTCTGGCTTCTTTCACTGCATTGTTGATTATTCGGTCATAATTACCATTAGTATAAGAATTTATGAGATCACCGCTTTTCAAAAGATCTAGGAGCAGCCCTGGTTCCTTAAAACAATTCCTTGCGACAAATTCACTAAAGGACCAAACTTGTTTCGCAGTATTTATTATGTGTGGATCATCAGGAACAGGAAGACCGAATGAAAGCGCGGCCTGTGCAAAATTTTTCCAGTAATTATCGGCCTTTAACAGAAGTTTTTCAGGTAGTTGTATGTGTGGCGACATTTTCTCTAAAATTTTTCATCAAATATATATTGTTTTTACCCTCTTTTTGATAGCCTTAACGACAAGTTAGAAACAGTTTACACTTTTCGATATTGATTTCTGAAAATGAAATTTGAAGCCTAAATCACTGAAATTGCAGATATAGATGTTTTACCTAATTTCGAATTTCCAATTTCGACATCAGCACTTAAAATAGATAATACATATTATTTTCATAAAAAGTACAAACTGATAAATGAAGGGTGCCATCTTTTTTATTTTTATACTATAGAGATTGGCATTTAAACAGGTAAAAGGACCGGACTCAGGTACAGTTTTGAAAACTGGAAATAATTTAGGTGCAAAACCCCGGATTTTGATTAGATCCACAAATTGGATTGGAGATGCCATCATGACTACACCTGCAGTGATGGCAGTTAGAAAAAACTATCCCCATGCCCACATTTCTATTCTAGGCAGGCAATGGGTAAAATCTGTCTTTTCTGGAAATCCTTCTGTGAATGAAATTATAACGTACAGCAGTAAAGGACGTAATAGCTCAATAATAGAAAAGATAAAATTTGCCAAATATCTCAAGTATAAAAAATTTGATCTTGCTATCCTGTTTCCAAATTCCTTCGAGTCGGCCATAATCACTTGGCTTGCCCACATACCCAGGCGCTTGGGTTATGCCACCGAAGCAAGACGCCCGTTTCTCACCGTCCCCGTATCAGTACCTGAAGATCGCAGGACTAAACACGAAATATTCTACTACTTAAATCTTATTAATCATATAGATTACTTGTATTCTAATAACCATTCAACAAATGGAAGTGGAGATAAAAAAAGGAACGAACTGTTTCTTAAAGTCCCGGCCCAAGGGGAATCTGGGGCTAAGCGAATACTTGATCAGATTGGTTTAGATCAAAGGTCGTTTCTAATAGGGTTTAATCCGGGTGCCGCATATGGTCCAGCAAAATGCTGGCCGGTAAAGAGATTTGCATATTTAGGACAGGCTTTAGTGAAGCGTTTCAAGGATTGTCATATATTGGTCTTTGGGACCGACCGGGAAAAGTCCGTGGCAGAGGATATTTGTGGTCCTATTGGTAAAATGGGCCATAATCTGGCTGGAAAGACGAGCCTTGCTGAGGCCATAGGCCTGATATCAAATCTCGATTTGCTCGTGACGAATGATTCCGGCCTTATGCACGTGGGAGCGGCCTTGGGAGTTCCTTTGGTTGCAATTTTTGGTTCTACAAATCCGGTTACCACAGGTCCCTGGTCAGACAATAATATTATAATTCGTCATGAACTTCCATGCAGTCCATGTCTTAAACGCAGTTGTCCCACAGATTTCAGCTGCATGCTCAGTATCGAAGTTGAGGAAGTTTTGCAGGCATGTCTGCAACAGTTAAACAGGAAGAGTTGGCTTTTGAATGCATACGCAAATAAATAATAAAAGAGCCGTGTTTCTTGACAGGGATGGGACAATCAATGAAGAAGTCGGTTATCTTTGCCGATTAGAGGATCTGACCTTAATAGAAAGGGTCGGATCAGCTATTCGTCTCCTTAATGATTCCGGTTATAAAGTTGTAGTAATAACCAATCAATCCGGAGTAGCCAGAGGCCTTTTAGACGAAATTTTTGTTCAGAAAGTTCATGCAGAAATAGCGAGGCGTCTTTCCAAAAGTAATGCCTATGTTGACAAGTGGTATTACTGTCCGCATCATGCGACTGAAGGTAAAGGGAAATATAGGATAGAATGCCACTGTCGTAAGCCATCTACAGGAATGGTAGATCTTGCCATAACAGAATTAGGCATAATTCCAGAGGAATCTTTTGTTGTGGGAGATAGTATTCGAGACCTAGAAACAGCTTGGAATGTGGGGGCTCAACCCGTATTGGTCTTGACTGGTTACGGGAAGAAGACTCTTTCTCGACTTTTACCTGATCAGAAAAAGAAGTTGCCGCACATTGCTTACGATCTATTTGATGCCTGTACATGGATATGCGAATACTGTTGATAAAGCTCAGCGCTATAGGCGATGTGGTACATACACTCCCCTCACTTGCTGCTTTACGCAAGAGATATCCCGATGCACATATAAGCTGGTTGGTAGGTGAGGCGGCATCTGACCTGCTTTGCCATCATCCTATGCTTCATGAGGTAATAATTTATCCCCAGCGCAGATTTGGACAACTAGGGGGCGATCTCAGACAGTGGCCGAAATTGATTAAAGAGATCAGAAATTTTATTAATCTTCTTCGCAGTAAAAGCTACGATGTTGTGATAGATTTTCAGGGTCTGTTAAAAAGTGGTATATTGACGGGCATTTCTCGAGGTAAATGCAAGCTTGGTTTTGCGAAAAGTAGAGAAGGAAGTTCTATATTTCTCACTGATAAGCTTCCACGCTATGATCCTGATGAACATGCAGTAATCCGCTATCTCAGGCTGACTTCTTATCTTGATGCAGATGTCGGGGAACCTGAATTCCCCTTAGCCATCGAAAAGGCTGATACAGAAAAGATGTCTCAACTATTACAGGATACAGGTGTAGGAGAAAGTCGCATACTTTGCCTTAATCCTGGAGCTACATGGGAAACAAAGAGATGGACATCAAGGGGTTTCGCAGAGGTAGCTGACCGTTGTTTCGAGCTTTGGAATATGACTACCATCATAGTTGGAGGGCCGGGCGATAAAGGCCTTGCCTCTGATATCGCACTGTGCGCAAAGCATCCTGTCATCGATTTCACTGGAATAACCAGCCTCAGGACCCTTGCCGCCTTATACCAAAGAACAGAGGTCGTGGTAAGTACTGATACAGGCCCCATGCATCTCGCAGCAGCAGCTGGAGCCCCAGTGGTTGCTTTGTTCGGGCCTACTGCTCCATGGAGGACAGGGCCTTTTGGTAAAAAACAACAGGTCATCAGATTGGGACTTCAATGCAGTCCCTGTTTCAAACATCACTGCCCTGAGCCGAAATGCATGGTGGATATTTCTCCCGAACAGGTTATAAAAGCGGTCAAAAAAATTAGAAAAACTGGAAGACCAGGTGATTGAGTGATTTGATGATTGGAGGTAAGTTATGAACAAATCAATTAGTCCAGAGCTATTAAATATTCTTGCATGTCCCAAGTGTAAGGGAGAAGTGAAGCTTACTGAAAATGAAGACGGCTTGATATGCGAGAGTTGCGGTCTGCTCTATGAAATAAGGGAAGGTATCCCGGTTATGTTGATAGATGAGGCCAAACCTTATCCGGTAAAAAGAAATAAATAAATCTTATGATGAAACCTGGTAAACAGGACTTCACTGAAAATTCTTCATTTGTAAAGAGAAAGATTTTCTAGAAAAAAACATATTTGGCCTACATAGAAATGGCAAGGAAATCAGATCAACGCAGCGAATAGAACATTTTGAGCAAAATCAAAAAATGAAATGGAAAATCATATAAAGATACTTAAGGAAGCTATTCGTCGATTTGACTCCTCTTGTCTGCTGGTGGCCGGAGATATCATGCTTGACCAGTTTGTCTGGGGTGACGTGTCGAGAATATCCCCTGAAGCACCGGTCCCTGTTGTAGAAGTTCAGAAGGAGACCGTACTACTTGGCGGTGCGGCAAATGTGGCAAATAATCTCCGGGCACTGGGCAGCCCTGTGATCCTTGGGGGTGTGGTCGGGAAAGATGCCATGGGCCAAAACCTTCGGGAACTGGCCGTTTCCAAGGGTATAGATGTGACCTCTGTTATTGATGGCATACGCCCTACCACTATTAAGACCAGGATAATCGCCAGAGGCCAGCAGGTAGTGAGAGTTGACAGGGAAAACAATAGCTCCTTAAATGATTCATCAATAAAGGACCTGACCAAGACCTTTGAAATACTGGCCCCTGGAATCGAAGGAATTATTGTGTCTGACTATGCCAAAGGCGTAGTCTCTGATCTATTCATGGCTGAATTAAAAAAAATCTCGAGCAAGAGAGGCATTCCGCTTTTAGTAGACCCTAAGCCTGCCCATAGCCATCTCTACCATGGAGTGACTCTGTTGACACCTAATCGGCAAGAGGCAGAGTTAATGGCGGGTCTTGAAATCAAAGATGCGGAAAACCTAACTAGGGCCGCACAAAAGATTCAGGAAAGAATGGGGACAGAAGCCGTACTTATTACGCTGGGATCTCAAGGTATGGCTCTATGGCAAAAAGAAAACGGATTATTTACAGTACCGACTATGGCACGTGAGGTATTTGATGTAACGGGTGCCGGAGATACGGTCATAGCAACCATGGCTTTAGGAATAGTTAATGGGCTCAGTTTCGTTCAAGCGGCCTATTTAGCAAATATTGCCGCGGGTATAGTGGTTGGAAAGATCGGAACTGCTACTGTGGCGCCTGAAGAGATCATGGAGATATTGGAAAAAAAGGTATGAATAGCATCCAGCAAAACCCTGATAAATGAGCAACTTACAGACTCCGCCGCCAGCCAAGCTGGTTTGCAGTATATTCTCTCAGCAGAAGGGGCTAATAAATAGAGTGATTGATGCCCTGTGCATTTCATATGGCAATACTGATTTTAAGAGTCCTGTCATTCCGTTCGACATTACTTCCTACTATGAGCAAGAGTTTGGGAGCAATCTCAAGAGGATATTCATCAGTTTTGCAGAATTAGTGTCTCAAGACGCTTTAGTGGATATTAAATACGCCACTAATAAGCTGGAGCAGGAATTCAGTCTGGAAGGGAAAAGGCAAGCAAATATTGATCCAGGCATTTTAACTGCTGAACGTCTTGTGCTTGCCACAGGCAAAAATTTTGCCCACCGGATTTACCTTGGCCGTGGCGTATTTGCAAATCTGACATTAATATATCGAAAAGATTCTTTTATGACTTTACCATGGACATACCCTGACTATGCATCAAAAGAGGTGATAGTGTTCTGGAACAATGTAAGAAAACCTTATCTGAAAATGATCAGCGAGACAATTGCCCGAAACAGTAAAATATCTTAGGGCGTTTCAACCAATCAAACATAGAAATGATTACACTACAAGAAGTTCTGAGACAAGATTCCACTCCAGATATTACTAATACAAAAAGCAAGATTTTTGAAGAACGAGAATTGTTTGCCGCACCCTGTGATAATAAGGAAGTCAAAATAAGGCGGTGGCAGACGAGATATTTTAAACAGAATTAAAAATGGTGATTGAATGTTACGCAGTATGACTACCTATGCACGTATTGAATATGCCGAGGATGAATGGTCTTCGGTGTTAGAGCTGAAATCCGTGAATGGAAAATTTTGTGATATCCATCTCAGGTTACCCAGGTGGATGAACCCCATTGAAGACCGCATTAAAAAATTAGTACATGATAGGATGATACGAGGTCGAGTCGATCTTAGTATACAGCACGAAGGTAGTGATGCAGAAAGCACTGTCTTTACACCTGACCTAGATCTTGGACGTTCATATCTCAATACAGTCAGGTCGTTGGCTGAAGGTCTTGGTTTAGAATACACGATGGATCTTCCGACTCTTTTATGTTCGTTAAAAGACGTCATAACTGTCCAAGAAAAGGGACCAGATACGGAAAAGGCATGGGAAAGAATAAAGGTTCAATTAGAGGAATTGCTCGACAAGGCTGTAGCAATGTCAATCACTGAGGGAACCACCCTGGAGAAGGATTTGAAATCAAGGCTTTCCCAGGTTGAACAATGGATTGAAGACATATCAAAGCGGACACGAGAGTATCTAAGTACGGCCCAAGAAGACCTCAAAGATAGAATTAAGTCGATTTTAAAAGATGTACCAGTAGATGAGGGACGTTTGATTCAAGAATTGGCAATACTTGCTGACAAGTTGGATATTACAGAAGAGATAGTTAGATCCCGTAGCCATATAGAGCAATTTAGAAGATTTTTTGCTAAAGAGGGCGCAATTGGCAGAAAAATGGATTTTTTACTACAAGAGTTATTCAGAGAGGTCAATACTATGGCCTCAAAGTCATCTGACTCCACAATTTCTTATTCAGTCGTTGAGATAAAGGGTGAATTGGAAAAAATGCGCGAACAGGTCCAAAATGTAGTATAGAAACTTGGAAAGGAGAGCAAAATATGAGCTGTAGATGTAAACTGCTTAATATTGGTTTTGGAAATACAATAGTGGCTGAACGAGTTGTTGCCATAGTCAATCCATCATCTGCTCCCATGAAACGTTTGAGAGAGGAAGCAAAGGTTAACAGCCGCCTTATTGACGCAAGTCAGGGTCGCAGAACTCGTTCCATAATTATAACAGACAGCAACCATATTATACTCTCTGCTATACAGGCTGAAACAGTTTCTCAAAGACTCGGCGCAGACGTATTGACCAAATCAGAAGAGAAAGATCCAAAATACTGATTGCATAACAAATAAATGGAACGGGGAAATTTATTTGTGATTTCTGCCCCATCAGGGACAGGAAAAACTACTTTATGTCGCAGATTGATGGAACGGGTTTCAGGAATTTCTTTTTCTGTTTCCTATACTACTCGTAATCCCAGGCAAGGGGAATTTGATGGTGTAGACTATTACTTTGTTTCCCATAGGAAATTTCAAGAGATGGTCTCTGCCGATGACTTTCTTGAATGGGCTAGGGTATATGATAATTTTTACGGAACAAGTAAATCAGAGGTGCTTTCAAGGCTTGAGCAGGGAAAAGATGTTCTGCTGGATATAGATGTACAGGGGGCCAGACAGGTTCACGGACGATTACAAGGAGCCATTCTTATCTTTTTGCTGCCTCCGTCGTGGTCGGAATTAGAGAAACGGCTCAAAACTAGAGGGACTGAGGATTACTCAAAGTTGAAATTCCGGATGGCCAGCGCAAAATCAGAGCTGGAGGCAGTATATGAATATGACTTTTCTGTGATAAATGACGACATTTCAAGGGCCACTGAGGACCTAAAATCCATCGTGATCGCCCAGAGATGCAGAACGCCCAGGACTTTGACAAGGCAGAACCTCGTTCCGCCCCTCAAGTCTTCATAGCCTTTCACTCATTAAAAGACTCAAGGTATGTCAAAAATTTGAATCGTTGATTCGTTAACCCTAAATCTTTGGACGCCTATTATTTAGTATGATTTCCAGTTCAAAAGGTAAATCTATAATAATCTGGGGTATACATCCAGTAAGAGAATTTTTAGAGCTTTATTCCTATGACTGTCAGGAGATCTTTGTCCATCCATCCTTTGGAAAGAAAAAAGCACAGGCGAGCCTGCTAAGTATGGCGATGCGACAGGCGGTTGTTGTTAGACGTACGGAACACCTTGAAAGTGCCGGTGTTCCTGCAGGGATTGTACATCAGGGAATTGCTGCCGTGGTAAGACCTGTTTGGTCTATTGACTTTTTAAGTCTGCCAATGTATTGGAGAAATAAAAGTCCGTTAGTAGTACTATGTGATCAAGTAACGGATCCACAGAATGTGGGGTCAATTATACGTTCTGCGGTTGCCATGGGTGCTCAGGCGGTTTTGCTGCCCAGTCACAGAACCAGCGGGATTACCGGAGCAGTAGCAAAATCATCTTCCGGTGCACTATTTCATATAAAGGTATGCCAAGTAGGAAATTTGGTAACCGCCATGAGACAACTTAAGGAATTAGGTCTCTGGATAGCAGGCTTAAGCCCTGACGGCGAGCATCAGCTCTGGAATGCAAATTTAAATAGTCCTTTAGCCCTGGTAGTTGGTGCTGAAGGAAAGGGACTGCACCGTCTGGTAAAGAAGACGTGTGACCTGCTTGTGAGGATTCCTCATTTTGGCCCTGTGGCTTCCATGAACGTTGCCTCTGCCGCCAGCATAGCCTTATATGAGATTGCAAGGCAGCGCAATCTGATAGTATAATAATATTAAAAGTTATAGTTTACGCTAAAATCCATACCAATAAAATTTTTTAGATTGCCAGAAGGAGCCAGTACTCGCCGGATAGTACTGGTATAAGGTGGTTATTATATGATAAGCCTGTATGAGAAGATGACCGGTTGCGCATATGCCATATCCAGGCCTTTTCTGGAATTGTGGTCCAGCCTGGAGGGAAACAACGGAATGTGGTCGGGTCGGCTGGGACACATACCCAATTATATTGCGGCAGTCGGCCCTCAGGATTTATGGCTCCAGGCAGTTTCAGTGGGGGAAGTGGCCGTAGCGGAGGCACTGGTCCAAGCCATTGACCGTCAGGCACCGGGATTAAAAATTCTTATATCAGTCACCACCCCGACTGGTTTCGCCAGGGCATTATCCTCCTTGGGGACCCGTTGCTCAGTTATTCCCTATCCTCTTGATTTTCCCCAGATAGTCCGCAGAATGGCAACTGAGCTCCATCCTAAAGTATATGCCTGTCTTGAAACCGAACTTTGGCCCAATCTTATTGGAGCGGTCAGGCAATTCGGAGGTAAAACCGTGCTTTTAAATGGCCGTATCTCGGCCAAGTCTTTTCCACGGTATTTGAGACTACTCTCGATCACCAGACCCCTGCTCGCAGGTTTTTCAAGGATTTGCGCCATTAGTGATATCCACGCAAACCGGCTGGCTGCACTTGGAGCTCCTTTGGACAGAATACAGGTCACAGGAAATGCCAAGTTCGAGGGTCTTCTGTCCAGACCTGATCATGATCGTGCAATAAGCCTTCGCAATCGCCTTAAAATTAAAGATTCGGTTAAGGTGCTGGTAGCGGGAAGCTTGAGGGGAGACGAGGGAAAAGAATTAATAAAGACCTACAATTTACTTCAGCCACGCTGGTCTGATATGATTTTCTTTTTAGTGCCGAGACATTTGAAAAAGGTATCTTCTATTATAAACCTGTTAAACAAGAAGGGCATATCATACCAACTATGGAGCGAACTGGAGGTAAATCAGAAACGGACTGCAAGGCTGGTAATAGTGGATGTAATAGGCCCGCTTTTTGATCTCTATGGTTTGGCTACGGCAGCCTTTGTAGGGGGGTCTCTGGTACCAAAAGGGGGCCAGAATCTTTTGGAGCCCGCTGCTTGGGGCTGTCCTGTTATTTATGGTCCTTATACGGACAATTTTGAAGATGCAAGAATAACCCTTGAATTCCATGGTGGAGGTCAAAAGGTTAACAATGCCGAAGACCTGGCAAAGGCGATAGACTTGTTATTTAGAGAACCCTTAAAAAGGGAGGAACGGGGCAAAAAGGGCAAAAGGGCCCTTGAAGATCTTGCCAGAGGGGTTGCTACAAAACAAACAGATGTTTTGCTACAGGTGCTTGAATCTCAAAATTGAGGAGCAGAGCTTAAGGCGCTTCAGTTCGCTTCAGGCACATCAAAATCAAATTGATTTGAAAATGTTCGGCTATGAAGATACGGGATTTAGAACCAAGATGTCAGTTATCAGAAGACTTGAATCTCTGATAAATTAACAACAAACCCTCCAATACAAGGTGTGGTAGCACTGCCTCTATTAAATTACAATGTGGGGCTATTATCGGCGCCAGCCCCCCCGTAGCTATGACCTTTGGCTTTAGAGCAAGTTCTGCAAAGAGTCGCCTTATGATTCCGTCTGTAAGACCGGCAAAGCCATAGATGATACCAGCCTTAATCGCCGAAGCAGTATCCTGTCCCAAAGCAGTTTCAGGTTTGGCAAAAAGTTCTACTCTCGGGAGTCGTGATGTACCCTTAAAAAGGGCCTCTGCCGCTAGGATTAAACCGGGAGCTATAGAACCTCCCAGGTATTCACCCTTTGATGATACACAGTCGAAGGTGGTTGCTGTCCCATAATCGACTATAATTACCGCATTTTTATACCTTGAGTATGCAGCCAGAGAGTTTACGAGTCGATCTGCACCCACTTCATAAGGGCGCTTGTAAAGGATGGGCATCCCGACAGTCACATCTTTCTGTACTACAAGGGCCTTTTTTTTCATATAATTGAGGGTCAGTTCCTCCCAGCTATGTATTAAGGGAGGCACGACACAGGATATTACTACATCACAGATATCTCTTAGTTCTATTTCAGCAAGTCGGCATAGCTGGTCCAGAGTCACTGCAAGTTCATCAGAAGTGGCTTCTCTATCCGAACGTATTCGCCAAGCCTTAAGAAATTGTTCATCCCGGAAAAGACCAATTACGGTATGAGTGTTTCCAACATCTACGGCCATGAAACATTTTCTAAGCTTTTTTATATATGCCATGGGGTATGTAGCTCCTTGATTATCTTCTCGTATTTTTATGATATTGAAATTAAAATAATTTCTATGTTTAATAATAAGAAAATACGAATTTCCTGATATGGCACAAGAGGGCCTTTTGAACGTTTAATTTAAATCTGTGATTTTTTCTCGAGTTATGGTTATAAATTACTACCATAGAAAATCTAAAGATCACAATGGTCTAAATTATTGTCAGGGAGTCTCTAACTACCGAATATAAAAAATTGAACTATTACCTCAAAGAAATAGTTGCTTTATGAATAAAAAAACCTTTCCTGTAATTCCAGCTGACCGATCGAATGATCTTCATAATCTGGAAATTTCGGATTCACCTGATCTTGTACTTTTTATGGCAGGAAATCAATTCATGGCAATGAAAGAGATCATCTCCGCTTTTCAAAAGAAATACCCGTATATTAAGAGAATTTTCTACGAAACCCTCCCCCCGGGACTTGAGCTGAAGCAGATCTTATTCCATGGCGCCGTCTTTGCTGATAAAGTGCTGGATATTTATCCGGATATCTACACTTCAGTAAACGAAAAAGCAATGAACATACTGGAAGAGTCCGGCCATATCAATAAGAAAGACTATCATCTATATCTTCATAACAGATTGACCTTGATGGTTGTGAAGGGAAACCCGGCAGGGATAAGTTCTGTGAAAGATCTGGCGAGGGATGATATACGCATCTCTCAGCCTGACCCGGAAAATGAAGATATCGCTCTCTTAATTATGGAAATGTACAGACAGGCCGGCGGAGACAGATTAGTGCATCGTATAATGGAAGAGAAACGTGCTGAAGGGACGACAATTTTCACAATTGTTCACCACAGAGAGACCCCATTACGTATTTCAAAAAAGACAGTCGACGTTGGACCTGTATGGGCCACTGAAGTGATACACGCTGAATCATCCGGTCTAGCATTTGATGTTATTGAACCTGGTGAAAAACTCGACCAGAGAGACAGAACAAACTATTATATATGCAAATTAAAAAATGCCCCAAACCAGGATAACGCTGAAATATTTTTGGATTTCATAACTTCATCATCTGCCCAAAATATCTATAAGAAATACGGTTTTATGCCGCACCTTGTTTAGAATTACAAAAACACGGAAATGCACTTTAAAGGGTGCCAATTTACTATATATACACATTAATTTTGTGACATTATGATACCTATTCGAGATACCAGCCGGTCGGGAACCTATCCAATCGTCAACTATCTCCTTATTATGCTCAATATTCTGGTTTTTTTAATAGAGCAATCACAGGGACATAATATTAACGAATTTGTTTTTACCCATGGACTTGTGCCTGCTCGTTATTCCGAACCCCAAATCTCGGCTCACTTCACAAATTTTCAGCAAGCAATCGCCTTTCTTACCTTCATGTTTTTACACGGCGGTTTTTTCCACCTTTTTGGTAATATGTGGTTTCTGTATATCTTTGGTGACAACGTAGAAGATCGTCTGGGGCATTTACGCTACCTCGCTTTCTATTTGCTGTGTGGATTAACTTCAGGGATCTCACATCTGTTTCTCAACTGGACGTCTCAAATACCAACTATAGGAGCAAGCGGCGCCATTGCCGGTGTTATGGGGGCATATTTTCTGCTCTACCCCAGGGCTAAAGTCCTGACTCTGGTACCTATCTTTTTCTTTTTGCACTTCATAGAAATCCCCGCCTTCCTGTTCCTTGGGTTCTGGATTTTTTTCCAGTTTTTCAACGCAGCTTTTTCACCTCAGCTTGGTGGTATTGCCTGGTGGGCACACATTGGTGGATTTTTTTTCGGTATCATTTTTTTGAAGCTTTTTCAGTTGTTTCCAGAGGTATCTGCAGAGAGGAAGTTAAGAAATTTGACTAAAAAACGCACACCACGAGGCATATAAAGAATTTACCTGCAACCTTCTGTATAATTCAAAGTAGAATATTCGGCTTACGGCTTTTGGTGGAATGATGTTTGGATGTCAATTCAAGGAATTCTTTCTCACTCAAGGTGGATATTCCCAGTTCAACGGCCCTCTGCAGTTTGGACCCGGAATCCTTTCCAACAACCACATAATCTGTATTGGCCCCCACTGTAGAAGCGATTTGGCCGCCTAAATCACGAACAAGTTCCTTGGCCTCCTCACGAGTAAGAGAAGAAAGTCCACCGGTGAAGACAAAAGTCTTGTCTTTCAGAGGCAGGATCTTTTTCTCTTCTAAATCCCTGAATCTGGTACCAGCGTCAATAATAGCACTCACAAGTTCTATATTATCATTATCGCTAAACCATGATCGGATGCTGGAAGCTACTTCAGGACCTATTCCTTCTACTTTCTTGAGTTCTTCTTCGCTGGCATCCATGAGGGCCTTTATTGATCCGAAATGGTCCGCAAGGAGCTGTGCAGTTACATCTCCAACATGTCTGATGCCCAGGGCGTAGAAAAATCGGGCAAGTGTTGTATGCCTGCTGGCTTTTATGGCAGACAACAGGTTTTTAGCTGATTTTTCAGCAAAGCGATCAAGCGACAGGAGATCGCTCAAATTAATGGAATAAAGGTCTGCGATACTCCGGATCATGCCCGCACTGATAAGTTGTTCAGCTACCTTTGGACCAAGGCCGTCTATGTCCATGGCCCCTTTTCCGGCAAAGTGGGTGAGTTGTTTAACAAGCCGTGGGAAACATTCGGGATTCGGGCACCGCCACGCAGCCTCTCCTGATTTGCGGCGCAGTTCAGAACCGCATACCGGGCA
>CAZPDU010000071.1:0-12801 GCA_964585405.1 uncultured Thermodesulfobacteriaceae bacterium
ACCAGATGTCCATTTTATTTGAATTCATAGCATTTTTCCCTTATTTCTTTCAACGAAATTGGAGATGATCCAAATAATTATTATCTTTGGGAAACCTCATTTAGCTCCTGTAATTCTCTCAGGTACACCCCTGAAGGTACAACATTATTCTATGATTCAGTCGAGAGGTCTCTTGAACTTGGTAATTCAGAACAGATTACGCTCTTTACAACGGCCTGTGGAAATCCAGTTAATGTGAGCAGCGTGGCCAAGATTCTGGGAGGGGAATGGTTGTCTGCCAGCCTTGGGGGAGGGTCCAAGGTCATTCTTAACCTGAATGCAGGGGCCTCGGATGTACAAGCAGGTTCTACCTATACCGGGCTTGTTAGGGTGGCCGTCGGGGGTATGACTGATGATATGCATGTCATATTACAGGTTCCGGAACAACATGATGCGACCTCAGCTTCAGTAACGCCTTCCTCACTTTACTTCTATGCATATGTGGGGTGGGAGAATCCCAGGGCGCAGACCATTCGTGTGAAAGACAACTGCGGTGACCCTGTATTGGCTACCGTATCATCCAGGCCTGATTGGCTTTTGTTGAATGAGACCGGCACCGGAGAGTTTTCAGTCTCGTGTGACAATTCATACCTGGGGAAAGTCAGTTCCTATTCAGGCACAATCTACTTGAGAGATGATGAGTACGGTCAGGAGTTGGCGGTTTCAGTAATTTTAGAAGTCGATGACAGCCCGACAACCGTTGCCTCTGGACACCAGGGTCATTATGACATCGGAGCCGGCCAGGTGCGCTATTTCAAATTTGTGGCAGGGGTCTCGGACTGTCAGAATCCAATTCAGATGGGCAACGCCCCGATGGCAGACCAGCCACGGACAGTGCATATGCTCATAAAGAGGGGAAGCAAGCCCACCATAGCCGAATTTGATATGACGTGGGGAATGGCGCCGTCTGATTACGACTGCGATTCAGGACAATGGATACCATCCAAGCCCAAGGACCTCTACTGGAAGTACAACACCGGTGCCCAGGCCGAGTTTGTGGAAATAGGTGAGCCTATGGCATCCAATACTTTTTACATCATGCTGTACAACAAAGGGACAAATATTGTTCTCCATCAACGTCTTACTTTGAGTTATTAGATCAGACTTATAGCCCTTCAATAACATATTTTATAAAGGTAAGGTGTTAAAATCGTATTTTTTTGTCGATTTTCAGTACATATGTACCTGTGATCATCGCCTTACCGGGGATTAAGCTGGATATTTCTCTATGTTTGCGGATTTGCACTCATGGTTTATATGAATGATTCGAACAAATTCAAGGTCCTGACCGCCATTTACTCCTTTTATGACCTGTTCCTTAAAGACTTTTCCCTGGCCTGCCGGAAGGGCTGCCATGTCTGTTGCAGTGTAAATATAGTTGCCACTTCAATCGAAGCCGAATACCTTCTGGCTTCCTCTTTTTTTGATAATCTTGATATTAAAAAGTTGCTGTCTTCAGTTACAGTGGAATCTCTTTACCGGCCGAGTCTCAGCACTAATCAAATAGCGGATTTTTGCCTCAGGCAGGAGGATTTCCCTCCCGACACAGGAAAGCACGGCGAAGGGACCTGCCCATTTTTGGATAAGGAAGGACTCTGTAGTGTATATGAGCGCCGTCCCTTTGCATGCAGAGCAATGTCTTCGACAGAGATCTGCCAATACGGTAGTGAGGCAGATATGGAGCCTTTTCTTGTTACGGTGAATCTTGCCATCTACCAAATCATAGAACACCTGGACAAAGGAGGAGTATCTGGAAATCTTATAGACTTATTAAATAAATTAGTAAATAATCAGAGTATAAACACTGACTCGGGTGACAGCCTTGTCTCCAACAGGGCATTGCCTGGTTTTCTTGTATCTCCAGATGAACAGGAACGATTCAGGGTATTCATGCGTCGTCTCGCAGAGTTTCAGGTTGGAGATACGGCCTTGGGGTCTTTTTTCCAGGGCTTTTTATGATAGTCTTGTAAGAACCATGATATCAGGCTGACCTTAACCAGCCCGCCAGACTCAGACCAAAGTAAGTCAGAAACCATCCGACAAGTAGCGAAAAAGGTATTTTTCTGTTGTTGACCCATGGTAGCAGTGAGAAAGCGATTACTGGTATCAGGGGATATAGAATTCCAGCTCCGAATGGCGGAAGAAATCGCAGAAGTTCCTGTATTCCCAGAAAGAACCACGGACCCTGTATCAGGTCTATATTTTTCCCAGGCAGGTCTATAGGGGCATGAAATAGAATAGCTACAGTAATAGAAATACACAGAAACCCCGTAAAAATTTTCCGGCTTAGGATTACCCGACGGGTGTGATACCAGGTGCCAAGTCCCCATAACAGGGCGGTAAGGACCAGATGCAGAAGGTAAATACGGCTTAGGCCCTCATCTGTACTGGCCATTAGGAAACGGTTCAGTCCGAAGCCGATCAGCGGAATCTTTAGCAGAAGGTGCTCGGCAATTGTGCCTGCAGCCTGACCTGTTCCGTCATACCGAAGGACATATCCGGTAAACAGGGCAAATATGGCCATGGGCAAGGTGAGGCTCAGAACAGTCCACTGTCTTCGGCTTGAAGGCTGCATAGAAATTTTGGCTAGATCATCAACGCTTTGCCAGGCATGATAAGTTAGCAGAAGGAAAAATGCCTGGCTGGTCCAGAAGTGCAGCGCCCTCCAGAATGCACCAAAGGGGAGTATCGCTTCGATGGCGACGCTGGTTATAAAGGGCTCCGCCACTTCATACTGATAGGCTATAACAAAGCCGGATCCTATAGAGGCGAGCAGCGCCGCGGTAGTCATTTGGCCGACTCTGTCAAAATTCAGCATTTTAAGTAAGAAAGGACCGTTTATTCCGTGACAGGTTTTGGGACGCTCTTTTTCATTCCAGTCATCAAAGGTACAAGCATGGAGTCTCTACCGACTAAATCCGGATATAACCCTTGACTGTAATCAAATTCTTCTGGGAATTCAGCCGTGAGGAAATCTAGAAGACATCCTCTTATTTTCTGTGTGGTGGAGAGCTCGAGAAGATCCCGAACCAAACTACTGCATCTGTCCTGGTTACTCATTCTGATCAAGCGCTTTATCTTTGGTATATCTAAAGCATTCATGCTTAGTTCATCCACACCCATGCCAATAAGTATAGGGAAATACATAGGTTCTCCTGCCATCTCTCCACAAATCGCCGCTTCAATTCCGGCTTCATGTGCGGCCTCTATGGTACGGTAGACCATCCTCAAAACGCCGGGATGTAAAGGCTCGTAAAGATGTGCTACATATTCATTGCCTCTGTCGATTGCCAATGAATACTGAATGAGGTCGTTTGTACCTATACTGAAAAAATCTACTTCTTTGGCAAGTACGTCTGCTAAGAACACAGAAGAGGGGACCTCTATCATAATGCCTATATCTATGTCCTCATCAAAGGCAACTCCTTCCTTTTGCAGCTCATACTTCGCCCTTTCCAAGTGTTCCTTGACCTGAATTATTTCTGACTTCCCGGACACCAAAGGAAAAAGAATCCTCACGTCACCGTAGGCACTGGCTCTAAGTATCGCCCTGAGCTGTATGCGAAAAAGGCTTGACTCTCTCAAGCAAAGCCGAATTGCTCTCAGTCCGAGGGCTGGATTTATTTCATCGCATTTCGAGACAGACGACAAGAGCTTGTCCCCGCCAATATCCAGCGTCCGAATCGTCGTTGGAAAAGGCGACATACGCTCTACGACCTCCCTGTAAGCCGAAAAAAGCTCTTCTTCAATAGGGAGTTCTTTGCGAGCCAGATACATGACCTCGGTACGGTATAGCCCTATTCCCTCAGCGCCGTTGGATATTACAAAGGAAATCTCTTCAAGAAACTCTATGTTAGCCTTGATTTTGAACCTGAACCCGTCCTGTGTTTCGGCTGGTAGATTACTATATTGGATTACATCCAGACGATATTGTATGTAATCCTCCTGTTTCTCAATGTAATGTTTTAAGAGATAATCATCCGGATTTATTACTACATAACCACTTAAGCCGTCTACAATCAGAGTCTCTCCGGAAAGTATGGAAGACGTGGCATTTTCCAGACCCACAACTGCTGGGAATCCGAGCGATCTGCTTAGAATAGCCGTGTGCGATGTCCGGCTTCCCATGTCGGTAACAAATGCCAGTATTTTTTCTTTGGCCATCTGTACCGTATCAGCAGGAGAAAGATCATGTGCCACCAGTATAACCGGCTTCTCCAGCTGGCTGAAATCCACCGAAGGACTCCCGGACAAAAGCTTTTGGACTCTACGTACTACGTACTCAAAATCTCCGACACGTTCTCTTATATATTGATCTTTAACTTGCTCAAACAGCCCTTTGACATAGTCCAGAGCGATATTAAGGGCCCACTCCGCATTAATTTTCTCTTCAGAAATTAACCCTAAGGTCCTCTCATAGACCATAGGGTCTTTCAACATCAATAAGTGGGCTTTAAAAATTCCTGAATGTTTTCTAAATTCTTTGGGGATTTCTGAAATCAACTGTTTTATCTGAATTTCTGCTTGAGAGACGGCATTTATAAAGCGTCTTTTTTCATGGTCAATCTCGAATTCCTCAATTTGCCTTTTCGGGATCTTAACTTTATGGTAATCAAGCAGGAAGGCAGGACCAATGACGACTCCGGGCGAGGCCCCTATTCCTTTTAATATTATCGAATCACATTCTTTTTCCGGCATCGTTATCAATCCAACTCGCCAAAGCGATTTTTTACTAGAGTCTTAAGATCTGCCACTGCCTGATCTGCATCCGGACCAACAGCCCTCACCGTCAGTACGCTACCGTGAGGACAGGCAAGGGTTAATACCTCGAGAATATTTTTCCCGTCTACTTTTTCCCCATCTTTTACAAGCAACACAGTAGAATCAAATTCACTTGCCTTTTGGGCGAATCGACAGGCCGGTCTGGCATGAAGTCCTAGACGATTAAGTATGGTTACAGTATCTTCAATTTCCATGACTTCACCGATGAATTATAAGTCGGGTCAAAATAAAAGTTACTGACCAACCTAGCCAAGCCAAACTGGCTTTGGACAGAAGCCCAAATATCGCTTACATTTATAAATCATTTATCTTCAAAATTCCGTAAGCCGATATGGATTTCACTGTACAAACAAAAATCGACATGTACCAGTGCCTTGAATGATATTATGAAGAAAAAAATAAGCTTTAATGCGATTAACAAGGTAATTAAGGTTGCTGTATTTAAGTAAGATTAATAACAGAAAATCAACTGTTAATGGTGATCCCATAAACCCGGACAATTTCAAAAATAGCTGATAAGTAATAAAGCAGGTCTCATAAAATGTGTGGCATTTGCGGTCTTTATGATTTGGCAGGTAGCTATTTAGGAGATGGCTGCGAAGAAATAGTTCGGGCCATGGTAAAGCAGTTGCATCATCGCGGGCCCGACGGAAATGGATATTATTCCCACGGTCCAATGGCTATGGGTCATGCACGTTTGAGTATCATAGATCTTGCCACAGGCCAGCAGCCAATGAGTAATGAAGATGATTCCGTATGGATTGTATTTAACGGCGAGATCTTTAATTATATAGAATTACGGGCTGGGCTGGAGGGTAAAGGCCATATATTTCGAACTACATCTGATACTGAAGTGCTGATTCATCTCTATGAGGACTTGGGTACGGACATGTTGTATCGACTAAATGGTCAGTTTGCCTTTGCCCTTTATGATAAAAAAGACAGATCCCTGTTTCTTGCCAGAGATCCCTTTGGAATCTGTCCCCTGTTTTACTTTAAAAACCCAAGGCTCCTGGCATTTTCTTCAGAGATAAAGGCACTGCCTGAGATTCCTGATGTGGAATTAGCGCTTGATCCTCTTGCCTTGAGCCAGATTTTTACATTTTGGTCAGTGCTTTCCCCCCGCACTGCATTTAAGAACATAGTGTCTCTTCCTCCTGGAAACTGGCTTAAGATAAGACCTGAGAACGGACCTTCTTCTCACAGACGCTATTGGCATCTGGATTTTCCAATGCAGGGAGAAGAAGATTATAAAAAGTCAGAGGCGGCCTGGGCGGAAGAAGTTGAAGAAGCCCTGGTTGCATCAGTCCGCCTTCGTCTCAGATCAGACGTTCCGGTTGGAGTATATCTCTCAGGTGGCCTGGATTCCTCCATTACCGCCTGCATAGTTAAAAAACTTACATCAACACCGATAGAGGCCTTTTCCCTGGCCTTTGCAGATGCATCCTATGACGAATCTGCATTTCAGCAAAGATTAGCTGATTCAATAGGCGTACACTATAATGCGGTTAGGGTAAAAAATCATCAAATAGGTCAGGTCTTTCCAGAGGTGATCATGTATGGCGAAAGACCGATCTTAAGGGCGGCTCCAGCCCCACTGTTTTTTCTCTCTGATCTGGTGCAAAAAGCGGGTTTTAAAGTAGTACTCACTGGAGAAGGCGCTGATGAACTTTTTGGAGGCTATGATCTCTTCAAAGAAGATAAAATCCGCCGTTTTTGGGCAAAAGCGCCTGATAGTCTTCGAAGACCTCAGCTTCTGAACCGCCTTTATCCCCATGCGCCTCTGGCCAACACCAGGGCCGGGCGTATGCTGACGGCTTTTTATCGCAGGGACCTTCTTCCTACCAATACCTTTGGCTATTCGCACCGTCCTACATGGAACAATACCAGGGTACTTACTGCCTATTTTAGTCAGAATCTCAAGGAATCCATCAGGGATTATGATCCTGTTGAAGAACTCAAGGCCGGTGTGCCCGATACCTTTTTTTCATGGCATCCATTACACCAGGCCCAGTTCCTTGAGACCCGTTTGCTCCTGTCAGAGTATCTTTTGAGTTCTCAAGGGGAAAGAATGACCATGGGTCACTCGATTGAAGGGAGATACCCTTTTCTTGATCCGAATGTGATATCTCTGGCAACACAAATTCCGCCGCACCTAAAGCTCAGGGGCCTAAATGAAAAATATATATTACGCAAGGCCTTTGAAAAGCTCCTTCCTGTAGAGATAGCCAGCCGTCCCAAACGGCCTTATCTGGCTCCAAACAAGGAAAGTTTTTTAGACCGACCGGATGCCTCTATGATTTATGAAATCCTTTCACCTGACAGGCTGTCCAGAAGCGGTTATTTTGATGTGTTAAAGGTGGGCAAACTTCTGAATAAATGTGCTAAGGGTGGCCAACTGGGTTTCAGAGACAATGCCGGATTTTTGGGGATATTATCTACGCAGATATTGTGGGAAAAATTCCTGACTAAGGAGCCACTTTTTTTAATATAGAGGGCCCTATTTTTTTCTGACTGTAGTGCGTTCTACTACTTTGCGGTAATAGATCTGATCCTTTTCCAAGTTGACAGGCCTCTTGCGTGACATGTTGATTTTGGTAACCAAAAGATTTACTTTCTGGGCCTGTCTGTAACGTTCCTGTTCATCTTCCAGGCTTTCCAACAGGTCTATGGCAGTCTTTATTTCCTTTTCGTCTTGAAGTTCCGGAGGTATAAAGCCGGCATTTTTGAGCATTTTGTATGCCATCCGAAGGTCTGGAGGTACTAATGAGTCGTCTTCAAAGACCAGCGGTTTGCCTTTACCCTCAATGTTGTCAAGGTCTCCCCGCTCAATAGCTTCTTTGATCCGGTTTTCTGCGATTTTTTGAAAGTTGAACATGCCGGATATCTCTCCCGGTAGTTGGTAAGAGAGCTCTGGGATAATAAATATTTATAAGAATATTATAAAATAAGTTGGTTGTAAATTACCGGATTTTTTAGGTTCATCGTCATGTTTTCCGTGACCAGTAAGGCGTTTAATAATTGGGCAGTCATGTCAAAACAAGGCCAGTCCACTGGACACGCCCAACCCCATCAGTAACAGACCTGAGCCAGACTTGGCAGCATGTTCCCGACTACGGCGCGATTCGCAGTCATGGCGCATACCGAACCAGGTGAAAAATACAAAGAAAGGCGATAGTACCGGGCAGGGTTAATGGTTCAGCCTTGCAGGGAATGAGACTAAAACTTACTACTAGATTATCAATACTCAGTCCTGCTGGCACCAGCAACAGCCCACACCACCTGATAACATATCGGGTCAGCTTTTTATCTTCTCTATGATTAAGGATAGCACATTTATCTGTATTGCCGAGCAGTCTGTCAAATACCTCCGATTAGTCTTTTAGCAATTTCTTACCTTGATACAGCCTGTATCAAGGTAACAGATACTTTATATATCGCATCACGGGCCGGTCGCCCCGAATCAGAATATTCTGTTGACAGGTCTAATAAAATAATCTACTTAGCTGTCATCATGAATAGATTTAAGATATCTTTCTGCCTTGCGACATGGATTTGCCCACTTTTGTCTATCGCTTATAGCCATGCGTCTTTCTATCAGACGCCACCCTGATCAGTATCGTCTCTTTCGAGAAAAGTTAAACGGTTTGCAGTACAGGGAGAGGTATAACTAAATTTCTGCTTTTGTTGTAAGCAGGGGTATGTGCCTTTAGCCTAATCGCTTATTTGAACAGAACCTTTGGATCGAGGGGCAGAAAAGGAGCCTTTTTATCATGCCAGCTTATAAGGCGGGTTCCCTATGCCGCCTCAGACTCTGCGCGTGCAGTAGGTGTTTCTTTCGAAACGGGCATAATCTGCAATCATTAAATTTTCAAGATAAGCGGTGATCTCCGCCGCGGAAAAATCGATAGCTCAAAATAAAATGAATATGAAAAATATATTTGACATACACTGCAAAAAAGAAATCAATCGTCGCCGTACCTTCGGCATTATCAGCCATCCTGATGCCGGTAAGACCACCCTGACCGAAAAACTTCTGCTGTTTGGCGGTGCCATCCAGATGGCTGGCTCGGTCAAGGCCCGAAAGGCCGACCGTCACGCCACCAGCGACTGGATGACCATCGAACAGGAGCGCGGGATATCAGTGACCAGTTCGGTCATGAAATTTAACTACCGTGATTTTGAGATCAATCTCCTGGACACCCCAGGTCACCAAGATTTTTCTGAAGATACTTACCGGGTGTTGACTGCTGTAGACAGCGCGGTCATGGTAATAGACAGCGTCAAAGGCGTAGAGACACAAACCCGAAAGCTGATGGAGGTCTGCCGGATGCGCAACACACCCATTCTAAGCTTCATCAACAAGCTTGATCGCGAAGGTCTGGCTCCCCTTGACATCCTGGATGATATTGAAGAGACCCTGCAGATAGAGTGTGCACCTCTTTCCTGGCCCATAGGGATGGGAAAGCGCTTCAAGGGCATCTATAATCTGTATCGCAGGGAACTGGTCCTTTTTAACCCCGGCCAGAAAAGTCTGCCGGAGCACACCGTTACCATACATGATTTGAGTGAACCGCTACTGGATGAAATTCTGGGGAGCCAGGCCGAAGAACTGCGCGATGATGTGGAACTGCTGAAGGGTGCGGCCAACTCTTTTGAGCTTCAGGAGTTTCTGAAAGGCAACCAGACTCCTGTTTTTTTCGGGAGTGCAATCAACAATTTCGGTGTGCATGAACTGCTCGACACCTTCGTGGAGGTGGCCCCATCCCCGAAGCCTAGGTCGACTACCACCCGCGTAGTGTCGCCTGAAGAAGAGGAGTTCTCAGGATTCGTTTTCAAGATTCAGGCCAATATGGACCCTGCGCACCGCGACCGGATTGCCTTTCTGCGCATTTGCTCAGGTCGCTTTCAGCGAGGCATGAAGGTGCGTCATCACCGCCTCGGCAAAGACATCCAAGTCGCCAATCCGGTCATCTTCATGGCACAGGACCGCTCCCTTGTTGAGGATGCCTGGCCCGGCGACATTATCGGCATCCATAATCACGGCACGATCAAAATAGGTGACACCTTTTCAAAAAAGGAGGTGCTTAGTTTTACCGGCATACCCAATTTCGCCCCTGAGCATTTCCGCCGTATACACCTCAAATCGCCACTGAGGTCCAAGCAGCTTCGCAAAGGGTTAATCCAGTTGGTTGAGGAGGGTGCAGTACAGGTCTTCCATCCACTTATGGGGAATGAAATCATTCTGGGGGCCGTTGGTGTGCTGCAATTCGATGTGACCACGGCACGGCTCAAAGCTGAATACGGAGTAGATGCTGCTTATGACCAGGTCGATTATGCCACCGCCCGCTGGGTTGGGTGCGAGAACAGGAAACTGCTGACTGAATTTAAGAGGGCAAACCAGCGCAACCTGGCATTGGATGCAGAAGGCAACCTGACCTATCTGGCGGACGGAGAATGGCGGTTGGGATTCGTGCTGGAAAAATGGCCAGAGATCAAATTTATGAAAACAAGGGAAATAAGATAAGCACTGAAGGTAAGGTCTGCTTGGGTGGTCATATGCATCATTAGAAGCATAATAGCAAGATAGCTTTTTGTGATTTCGAGGACCAAATACCAATTCCCATAGCACTATTATACGTTTCAGACCAAGGTATTTTAAATTAAGATATATCTTATTTACCTGTTTCGCCCAGGATATTAAGTCCTTACAATTTCATTCGGATCTAAATCACCAGAGGTTCCAAAAAAGTTGTCTACCACGAGAAAGGAAGACCCTCAATTCACGGTTAGGGGCCTGCGCCCGGCGCGGCGACGCAGCCAATTGACCGAGCGTAGAACCGAATGTCTGGAAACCAGCCATCTTACGAAACCCTTTTTACCTGGAAAGTTTATAAGTATTGCCCCCACCAGAATAGTAAGGATGCCCTGACCGGGTAAAACTAGCATAGTTATTCCAGCACCAATAAAGATATACCCAATGATGTTCTTGACTATAAGGTAAACGATTCGCAGGACCTTCCTGTCATAGAACATAGGCGGCCTCTTGCGTCCTTTTTGCAAATAATAATCGTCCGGAATTCTTATTACCAACCAGGGTATGGCGGTCAGCGTAGCGATGAACATTGCGATCGACAAAGCCCCCAGCCACCAAAGCACCGCCTGGTTATTTTGAATCCATTCTACAATCATGATACGACAGCAGTATGATAATTATTTTAAATTATAACCGAATGACATGGACTAATGAGCCTGTTTTCCATGGCCGCCTGTGAATATTTAAAAAGCACGGATCTATATTAACGACGTATATGGTAGTACCGTCGAAAAAACCAGCGCAAAATAACAATATATGGTTTAACTGGATCAGGACAAATTATTTTTTCCTGTACGAAATCCGCTCCATTTGATTATAAGAGGCATTTCTAAGTTTCGAGAAAAAATGGTCAATTATTAATCAGATTACAGCCCATATTTATCTGTATCTGTCGCGGGACTCTTATTTGGATTTCCATTTTACCTCTATCTCTATCTCGCTTTTGCCCTTCTCAATTTTGAAACCATATTCTGTCTCCATTACATCTTCAGGTAACTGGACTCGTTCTTCTCCTATGATTATCTCCCCTGCCTCAATTTGTGTGACGAGATTCTTAAGGAATTCAGCAAGCTGTTGTCTGTTGTGCGAGTACTTTTTTTCGATTTCTTTTTCAGGTTTACTCATTTTTTAAATCCTCCTATTTTTTAGATTTGCACAATATTCGAATGCTCAGCATGCATTGAATGCCCAAAGTGAATTATCATACCAGCAAGTGGAAAATTGATATTCTTATACTGCTTGAAGCATTATAGAACGACTTATTATTTATTATAAAATGATTAAAAGCCGTTTTTCTGCCATTTTTTAAAATATTGACCGTGCTGACAGGAACGGCCGATAGCAAATCACTTTTAAGGTTTGGACTGAAAACGGCATTTTTCTGTACAACCTGTTATTTTCATATATTACTATTTAAAGCGGCAAACCAAGGAATTGTCAGTCTGCCCAGAAGGAGAGTACTTTATGTAAAATATCAAGATTATTTATCTCTATTAAAATATGGTAGGATTAAATCAGAATCAGCGACTGTTTTCAATCAAATTATGCAATCATAAAGGGGTTTTCTGATTTACAATTCCAGGCAAACAATTCTCTGAGCACTTTCCTTTTGCAGAGCAAGTAATAATGGTTTAAAGTAGTATACAATCTTATCTTTGTTTAGTTTTTTTAGTATATTGATTAATTCAAATATACTAAAATTGAGCCTCTTTTTCAATTATTTTTTGTCGTTTTTTCAGTATGTTGAAATTCTTATCAATCGTTTTTTAAACTGCGAAACTTCAGTCAGATATATTTAATCCTTAAAATAATGAAACATAATTAATAGCTGGAGGAAAATTTGATTACAGATAACTGTCGGGAAACAGATGATATTGTTTTTCAAAGACCAGAAACAGGTGATGGTAAATATTTTTGGGAAATCGCAAAGGCATCTAAGACATTGGATGTTAATTCATTATATCATTATCTTATTATGTGCAGTCATTTTGGCCGCACATGTATAGCCGCCAAGAAGCAGGAACAGGTAGTCGGATTGGTCACTGCTTATATTCCGCCCGATTTACCGGATACTATTTTTGTCTGGCAGGTGGCGGTGGATGAAAAACATCGCGGACGGGGCCTGGGCTTACGGATGCTGGTAAAGGTCTTTAATAACGCTAAAGCAGTCAATGTTAAAAATCTGGACGCCACTATCACCCCCTCAAACTTGGCATCAATCAATCTTTTTAAGGCCACGGCCCGAGTGTTAAATGCGCCGTTTGAATTTGAGAAAGAATTCTTTTCCGCTGAGAATTTTGGAAAAAATGTTCATGAGCCGGAAATTCTTTTTCATATAGGCCCGATTTCAGATTAATTTTTAAAATCAGATTAATTTTTAAAAA
>CAZPDU010000072.1:0-4532 GCA_964585405.1 uncultured Thermodesulfobacteriaceae bacterium
GAATTTTCCGGGATTATAGGACCTAGTTTGGCCACCACTTTAGGAAATACCTGCATGGGGAGGGACAGTATGATGACTTGGCACTGGCGGGCCAGATCCTCGGGACGGAGGTCTGTCTGCATGTCAGAGATGAGTACCGGAAAGCCGGCATCCTGAAAGAATTTGGCAAACCATCTTCCCATGCGTCCCAAGCCGCCAATGATTCCGACTGTTGGGCGGCTGACATCAGGGGCGAGATCTGTGGGTATTCGAGATTTCACAGTTTTCAGAAAACTCAGGACCAATTATCAGGCACAAGGGCCCTTGCTCTAAGTATGTGGTCAGTTAGGACCAGACGAACCATGGCCTCGCACACAGGTACGATCCGGGGAATGGCGGAGGCATCATGCCTGCCTCCCACTCTGAGTTTAGATGGTTTCTCCGATATGGTTATAGTATCTTGTTCTTTAGATATAGATGGAATCGGCTTTACAGCCGCCCTTACGATTATATCATCACCGTTTGATATACCGGCCAGTATGCCTCCTGAGTTATTGCTCAAAAATCCCTCGGGAGCTATAGGGTCATTGTTTTCCGATCCCAACAGTTCAGCGGACCTGAAGCCGACTCCAATCTCTACACCCTTTATTGCGCCTATGGACATCAGCCCCTTGGCCAGCTCGGCATCGAGCTTGTCAAAGACCGGCTCTCCCAGGCCGGGAGGCACACCTGTTGCCAATATCTCTACAAGTCCTCCAACTGAGTCGCCTTTGGATCTCACCTCGGCTATTCTTTCCTCCATGCCTTTTGCTGCTTCGAGATCAGGGCAGAAAAGCCTGTTTTTGTAGACCGCATCAAGATCACGTTTTTGAGCCCTTACTTTACCCAGGGCCACTGTATAAGCTATAACATTGATGCCTAAGGTATTCAAAAATACCTGGGCTACCGCGGCGGCTGCTACTCTTGCAGCGGTTTCCCTTCCCGATGCCCTGCCTCCCCCTCTGTGATCGCGAATTCCGTATTTTTTCCAGTATGTATAGTCGCCGTGACCGGGTCTGAACACGTCCCTTAGCTGATCATAAGCCTGGCTCCGGGCGTCTTTGTTTCTGATCATAAGTAATATTGGTGTACCTGTAGTCTGTCCTTCAAAGACACCTGAGAGGATTTCTACCATGTCGGGTTCTTTCCGCAGGCTTTCCGCAGGGCCACCCTTACCGGGCCGCCTTTTGTCAAGATTCTTTTGAATGATTGTCTTGTCAAGGGTCAGGCGCGGTGGGCATCCGTCTATAACCACGCCCAAGGCGGGACCATGTGATTCTCCCCAGGTGGTTATACGGAAGTACTGTCCAAATGTATTCCCAGGCACCTTTTATCCTAACTCCTTTACAAAACTCGCTTTTATCCGTGGTTCGTAGTCTATCAAAAAGTTTTTCTTTCTCAAGGTTTTTTCTTTAAAATCGAAACCGGGGAATTTAATGCTGTTTGCATGAAGTAATACATCTTTTGAAAAGATAGCAGGGGTCTTTATGTTCAACAATTTTTATAGGCCTTTTAAGATATCACACAGATTTGGTATATCAATAAAGCATGCAAAGGCTTAGGGAAGGAAAAAGGATTTTTTACACAAATAGAGATTTTTCTGTAGATGAAATGTGGAAATTATATTCTATTTAATAAACAGAAAAAAAATACACTTACATATTTTTTTTAAGAAATAGTGCCTGCAGTCAAGGATAAATTGGCAAAATATTAAAAGAAAAATTGGTATTCTTTTTGCTAAATACTTAAATAAAGGACGGGAAATAATACTGATAAATCTGCTGAGTACGATATTACACTATGGAGTTTGAAATTCACAAGTTAACAATCAATGGATTTTTTACCTATGAGGAGGGAAAGTAAGTGAAAATGATTAAAGGGAAAAGACACCTGGTTATATTTATATTGGCTATTATGCTATTTTGGTCGTGCAGTTCAGTTTGGGCGGCTGTTACCTATGAGACCTGTCATAATCCTGCCTCAGACGTGTTTGTGGACTCAAACCATCCTTATTCATTTGAGCTGGATTTGCCTGGATGGGATTTTGATAAAGGCCATTACACCGTGGCCACGTTAGAGCTGACATATGAAAATCAATGGGGATTACCCATAAAAGTATATGCCGCAGATCCAGACAATCCGGGAACTTATGATATCTTTTTGGGGGCTATTCCAAACAATACATATGGGGCATCCGGGACTGAGACCTTTGATCTCCTCTCAGGCCTGAGTGAGGCCGACTTTAATTCCCTTTTTCAGGATCAATCGATTCTTTATGCCCAGACCAATTGTCACTATTACTTTGATAAGGCATGCCTGCATCTTGAGACCATATCCACGCCGATTCCAGGAAGCGTTCTGCTTCTGGGTTCCGGTCTGCTTGGTCTGATAGGCCTTGGCCGAAGACGTATGAGGTAAGGGTAAGATAGACATAAAAAAGTAGAGGCCTTTTTTTAGAAGGCCTTTTTTCTCTCTTTGTCAGAACCGGCATAGCCGTGAAATAAGGTAACCGGCATAAATCGAACCGACCTGAATCCATATATTCATAATAACCATTTAAGTTTGACAACTCATGCCATTAAGGTCCATAATAAAAAATAGTGAATAAAAAATCAGGATGGATGCATTCGGAGGGCCTGTCTGAGTCGGTACAGGGCAATATTGGCAGTTGCCATTTCAGCCCTGATCACAAAAGAGATTTCCTTATGCGTCAGGTAAAGCGAGGGCAATCTAGTTGGTTGGTATGTCAACCTGCCAGGGGCAATCGATAATTCGGATTGGGCCTGTTTCTTTATATGCTAATGCGAAGGAATGATTGTATGAAGACAAGGCATTAAAACGGTTTACACGATCCGTCTGTTAAATTAATATACCGTTATTTCCTTCGCATTCGCAATGGAAACTCTAAAATCTGTTTATATAAATTGAGCTGCATGCCTGGTAACATTGAAGGGCAATGACTTTTATTATTAAACTCAGAGAATAGGAGGAGAGCAAGATGAAGAAGATTTTTGGCCTAGGAGTAGCCCTGGCGTTTTTTGTGGGTAGTGCAGCCTCGGTTGCGGCATGGGAGTTTATTAGTGCTCAAGGGGCATATACACTATGCTGCAGCAAGCAGACACCTATCTGCTTGATGTGAGGACGCCTTACGAATGGTATTGGGCAGGTCATCCCGGAGATGATGGCACCAGCGGGGCATTTTTGGAGGGAAAGGTCTTTAATATCCCCTTTTGGTTATGGGAATATGATCCGGCTACCAGCCAATATACTTGGACTCAGCGACCCTACATGTTTTTTGTAGAGGAGGTGGTAAGGCAGTTTGATGTTAATGATACCATCATTGTCATGTGCAAGACTGATGGACGGGGTGGTTATGCCGCAGATGCATTAGAGGACCCGCTTCCTATATTCGAACGCCTGGAAGAGCTGGGTTTCTATAATCTTTACAATTTAGGCGGAGGATTTCTCAGCCCTGGTAAAACACACGACGGTGTGACCTACATTGGATGGGTAGACTCAGGGCTGCCTTATAACACCAATCTTGATGGAATATGGGAGGAACCCCAGGGTCAGGTAAAGGCCGACATATTCTTCGACTGGCTTGAATTTGCTTATATAGATGTGCTTAATCCATGCCCCCTGCCAATTCAAACGGGCGCGGATACCCAGGAAATTGCCGGCATTTTTTACCGATATTATAGTAGTACAGGTATCTATGTCGCAGTGGTAGAAGATGAATTATACTATTATGATGAGACCAGTGGATTACTGAATGCAGGTAAAGTAGACGACATGGCAAACTACCTGTGGACACAGTTTAGCAACTAACCGATAAGAAGCACATAAAGTACCAGGCATGCAGCCGGAGGCAGGGTCATTGCGATGACCCTGCCTTTTTTTTGAAAGACGGCTTTTGCGATAATCTTTCATTGGAAAATCCGCTTGAAATTTCCTCTGAGAACTGAAAGTTTTATATTTTATTCATTAGTTTAAAGTGAGAATATTGAGGGAGAAGATATGCCAGAAGAAATCATCATTTTTATAACCGCCGGAAATAAGAACGAAGCCAACCAAATTGCCAAAGTCCTCATTCATGAAAAACTGGCTGCGTGTGTTAATATGATTGATCAGGTGGAGTCAGTTTTTAAATGGCAAAATAAGGTATCGCAGGAAAAAGAAATTTTGATGATAGTCAAAAGCATCAGCCTCAATATGGATAAGATAATTACCACGGTTAAGCAAAACCACAGTTACGAAGTCCCCGAAATTATTGCCATGCCGATTATTTCCGGGTCAAAGGAGTATCTGTCGTGGCTGCGCGAAGAATCGTCCGGCAGGTGACGGAATATCAAATAAAATAATCTGTATAAAACAAAAATCTTAGTTTTTTGAAATATTTCCCGTTTTACACTGGTCTATCTATATAAATCGAAAAATGAACGAGTTTAGCGCATGGAGTTAACCATTATGGTGAGAGGCCTGGCTGAAATGACTCGGGGTAGGCGTGGAAATCT
>CAZPDU010000073.1:0-8389 GCA_964585405.1 uncultured Thermodesulfobacteriaceae bacterium
CGTCTTGCGGCAAGGGCTTTAGGCTATCCACTTCATGAGATAGAACGCCTTACAAAGTGCCTTCCATGGTCGCTCAGAGGGATAGGGCTTGAAAAGGCGGTTACCCGGCTTCCTGAGCTGAAGGACTCTCCCCTTCTCCATGAACATTTGCTACTATCGCTTGCTGCGCAGATTGAGGGACTGCCGTTTCAGAGTTCCGTCCATCTCGGAGGTGTAATACTTGCTCCTCATGATATAACCGACTGGACCCCGGTCAGCATTTCATCAAAAGGGTTTCCCGTAGGGCAGATAGACAAGGATGATGTGGATTGCCTCGGGCTCCTGAAGCTGGACATACTTGGCCTAAGGATGCATACAGCCCTTCGCAAGGCGGAGGAAATCCTGAGGCAAGAGGGAATAAATGTGGATCTTAACAGGCTTCCACTTGATGATTGCCTCACCTATGAACTTTTTCAAAGCACTGACAGCCTTGGAATCTTTCAACTGGAATCCCCCGGCCAGAGACATCTCCTGGGAAGGCTTCAGCCCGAAAAATTTTCTGATATCGTGGCTGAGATATCCCTTTTCCGGCCAGGCCCGGTAAAGGGCGACATGGTGGGGGCTTATCTTGACCGACGAAACGGTCGTCAGACCACTGAATTTCTCCATCCGGACCTGAGGCCCATCCTTGAGGAGACTCACGGCGTTATAGTCTTTCAGGAACAGGTGCTTCGCGTGGTCCATGTCTTTGCGGGTTTTCCTTACGCTGAGGCCGATGTATTTCGCAGAGCCATGACCAAAGACCGCTCTTTTGAAGAAATGGCCGGGCTTAAGTCGCAGTTTATGGATAGTGCTATAAGGCAAGGCCACCGTAAGGAGCTTGCAGAGGAGGTATTCCGGCAGGTAGCGACCTTTGCGGCCTTTGGATTCTGCAAGGCCCATGCAGTTGCCTTTGCACACATAACCTATCAGAGTGCCTGGCTCAAGGCCCATCATCCAAGGGCCTTTTATCTGGGACTCCTGAATGCCGGACACGTAGGCTCATATCCATCCTGGGTAATCTTGAATGAGGCACGGCGTCGCGGTATTCCTGTCCATCCACCACACATCAACTCAAGCCATCTTGAATACAGGGTGAAAGAAAACGGAATCTGTGCACCCCTTGTGGTTATACGAGGCATAGGGCCGGGGCTTGCTCAACGGATTGTATCAGAACGGGAAGAAAACGGGGCCTTTTTGAGCTGGGAAGATTTTTTCTTGAGGGTATCCCTTCCCGCCAATGCAAGGTCCAGGTTGCTGCTCTCCGGTGCGCTCAAGGGCCTGCCCGACACATTGAGGTCTGTACGATATGTGTCCATTGGTTGAGCAGATATGGCTTGAGTATAGAACTATGGATGTTTACTGCACTGAGCATCCCATATCCGTACTCCGGCCCTGGCTGACGGCCTCCGGTATTATCAGGGCGGAAGATTTGCGCAGCATTCCTTCCGGCCAGCGTATAAAGGTGGCAGGTCTCATGATCATGGTCCATACCCCACCTACACGCTCAGGCAAGCGTGTAATGTTCGTGACACTGGAGGATGAATCAGGTCTAATGGATCTTGCGATGTTTCCCTGTGTCCAAAAACATTGGGCCAAAGAGGTGCTGACAAATGAGGTACTTGCTATAGAGGGAAGACTCAAGAGGGAAGGGGAAAGAGGTCTGTCCATATCCATTGTGGCGGAAAGGGTCCTGCAATGTTTTACTGGTTCGTTTCCATTCCTTTTGAGACAAATCCCATACAATATTTCAATATCCTGATTGGAACCAAAATCCCCTGAAATTTACAGTAAGGCTTTGCCCATTATACATTTAATGTTATTTATAACTAACCCGTCAAAGTTATATATTATTATTCTCTATATGAGGGGCAAAAACTGTAAATGATAATAGGGCGCCGAATAAAAAATTTAATAAAACAAGATCTGATCTGTTGAAAGGATAATTTCAATGCCCAAACGTGATGACATCAAAAAAGTCATGATCATAAGCTCCGGGCCAATTGTTATAGGCCAGGCCTGCGAGTTTGATTATTCCGGCACTCAAGCCTGCAAGGCCCTTCGCAAACTCGGCTATGAGATAGTCCTGGTTAATTCAAATCCTGCGACCATCATGACAGATCCCGGCATGGCTGATGCCACCTATATTGAGCCTCTGAACATCCAGGTCATGACGGAGATCATAGAAGAAGAAAGACCGGATGCACTTCTTCCCAACCTGGGCGGGCAGACAGGACTGAACCTGTCCTCAGAACTGGCCCGAACAGGCGTGCTGGATAAATATGGTGTCAAGATAATAGGTGTTGAGATTGATGCCATCAAGCGCGGTGAGGACCGGATCGCATTCAAAGAGACCATGGAAAGGCTGGGTATAGATATGCCCAGGAGTAAACCGGCCTTCTGCGTGGAGGAAGCGGAGAAGATTGCCGCTGAACTGGATTACCCTGTAGTCATCCGGCCCGCCTACACCATGGGAGGCATGGGAGGCGGCCTGGTATATAACGTGGAAGAACTGCGAACCATTACCAGCAGAGGTATTTCGGCGAGCCTGGTGGGCCAGGTCCTGGTGGAGGAATCAGTCCTGGGATGGGAGGAACTGGAACTCGAGGTCGTGCGAGATGCCAAAAATCAGATGATCACCGTCTGTTTCATAGAGAATGTGGATGCCATGGGCGTACATACAGGCGACTCCTATTGCACCGCGCCCATGCTGACTGTTGATTCTGCACTTCAGGCGCGGCTGCAAAAATGGTCATACGATATTGTCGAGGCCATAAAGGTGATTGGCGGCACCAACATTCAGTTCGCCCATGATCCCAAAACAGGTCGCGTGGTGGTGATAGAGATAAATCCAAGGACCTCCCGCTCGTCGGCCCTGGCTTCCAAGGCCACCGGTTTTCCCATAGCACTCATTTCCGCCATGCTGGCAGGGGGTATGACCCTGGACGAAATTCCTTACTGGCGAAAGGGCACACTGGACAGATATGAGCCCTGGGGTGACTATGTAGTAGTGAAATTTGCCCGATGGGCCTTTGAAAAGTTCGAAGGCTCTGAAGACAGACTGGGCACACAGATGCGGGCCGTGGGCGAGGTAATGAGTATTGGAAAGAATTATAAGGAGGCCTTTCAGAAGGCTATTCGTTCTCTGGAAAATGGCCGCTATGGACTCGGCTTTGCCAGGGACTTCAATCGTAAATCACTGGACGAATTGATGGAATTGCTGGTAGAGCCGTCGAGCGAACGGCAGTTTATCATGTATGAGGCCTTGCGCAAGGGAGCGTCCGTAGAAGCGCTCTTCAATAAGACCTATATTAAGCCCTGGTTTATAGAGCAGATGAAGGAACTTGTGGAACTGGAGGAAAACATTCTGCAGTACAGGGGTTCTGTTGTCCCTGATGATCTACTTAAGCAGGCCAAAAAAGACGGGTTTTCTGATCGCTATCTGTCTAAGGTCCTGAACATCGCGGAAAAGGATATTCGGGAGCAGCGCAAGTCTTCAGGCGTGATAGAGGCGTGGGAGGCTGTGCCGGTCAGCGGCGTGAAGGATGCGGCCTACTTCTTTTCTACCTACAATGCTACTGACAAGGTGAAAACAAGCAATAGGCGCAAGATAATGGTTCTGGGCGGAGGGCCCAACCGTATCGGGCAGGGGATAGAGTTCGACTACTGTTGTGTCCACGCCGCCTTTGCACTGCGTGACATGGGGCTTGAATCCATCATGGTAAATTGCAATCCCGAGACCGTCTCAACCGATTACGATACCTCGGACAAGCTCTACTTTGAGCCGCTTACCGTGGAAGACGTATTGAGTATCTATGAAAAAGAAAGGCCTGAAGGTGTGATTGTCCAGTTCGGTGGGCAGACCCCGTTGAATATCGCCAATGAACTGGCAGAGGCGGGTGTCAACATTATCGGGACCTCTCCTGAGACCATAGATCTGGCCGAAGACCGTGACCGTTTTCGCCATATAATGGAAAGGCTCGGTATACCGGAGCCTGAATCGGGCATGGCCAGCACATTGGAAGAGGCCCTTAAGGTGGCTGACAGTATCGGTTATCCGCTCATGGTCCGGCCCTCATACGTTCTCGGGGGCCGGGCTATGGAGGTTATCCATGACGAAGAGATGTTAAAGCACTATATGGCGGTGGCAGTGGATGTGTCGCCTGAACGCCCTATACTGATCGACAAGTTCCTTGAAAACGCGATCGAGGCCGAGGCAGATGCGGTATGTGACGGGGTCGATGCCTATGTGCCGGCCGTGATGGAACATATTGAGCTTGCCGGTGTCCATTCGGGTGATTCGGCATGTGTGATACCCCCCATAAGTATTCCCGCCAGACACATTGATACAATCCATGAGTACACAAAGAAGATCGCAGTGGAACTTGGTGTAGTGGGACTTATGAATATCCAGTATGCCATAGTAAATGACATGGTATACATACTTGAGGCCAATCCGCGCGCCTCCAGAACAGTGCCGCTGGTTTCAAAGGTCTGCAACATTTCCATGGTCCGCATGGCAACTCAGCTCATGCTGGGCGCAAAGCTCGCAGACCTCGATATCAGGACGGGATTGATCCCTCACTTCGGCGTCAAGGAGGCTGTTTTCCCCTTTAATATGTTTCCTGAGGTCGACCCGCTCCTGGGCCCTGAGATGCGATCCACCGGGGAGGTCCTTGGGCTTGCAGACTCTTTTGGTCTGGCCTTTTATAAGGCACAGGAGGCCGCCCAGCAATGTCTACCTTCTGAAGGGACAGTACTTATAACGGTATCTGAAAATGACAAGCAGGCCGCGCTGGAGGTGGCAATGCAGTTCGACAGGCTCGGTTTTGAAATCATTGCAACTGAAGGGACTCAGCGGTTTTTAGCGAATCAGGGCATTAAATCAAAGTCGATCCGCAAGATGCATGAGGGCCGTCCCAATATCGTGGACGGGATAAAAAACCATGAGATTCAGCTGATCATCAATACCCCCAGCGGAAGACTGAGCAAGCATGACGATTCCTATATTCGAAAGGCGGCCATAAAGTTCAAAGTTCCATATATCACTACCACGGCTGCGGCCGTTGCCGCTGCCAAGGGTATTGCCGCATACAGGAAGGGGCACGGCAGGGTGAAGTCCCTTCAGAGATATCACAGGGATATCGGTTAGATTCCGGGCTCTGCAGAGAGAGAGGTATGACAACGATGAGACCGGAAAATATAACAACGATATCAAATGAAGGATATCTGAATAAAATCGTTGACTCGGGCTGGATGATAATGGGACCGAGAAAGGACCCGCAGAAAGATCTGCACTTTGCAGGAAAATTCTTCAAACGCAATATTGCGTTTGTCCCTGAGCATGTCTTGAAGAATGACGGTTTCGAGGTTGTTTCACCTAGCCCATTCACACGCGGCCATCAACTCATGTTTAAAGACAATGGGCAATTGATCCGCTATACCAGAAGCCAGTACACTCTCGTCTCTGGCAATTATGAAATTCCTCTCTACATCATTTTGAAAGAATAAAAAACCACTGATTCTTAGTAAATCTGTCTTTTCTCAACCATTCCCGATTTTCCGTGTTGAATGTCTATCCATAATTTTTAAAAATGTGGAAAGACATAATAGATAAGGACCACTAGTCAGTGCATAATATAATGCATAATATATTCACAACATTCGGGCGAAGGGGGTGAAGGATATTTCGACCAAAGCTTAAAAAGGGGGCTGTCCTTGGTAATTGTATTAAAACAAAAAAAAGGGGGTACGAAAATGAAAAAATTAGGTGTTTTATTCGCATTGATTACCATTTCGGTTTTTCTCCTTTCGAGTCAGTCTATTGCTCAGCACCGGATGAAATGGAGCGGAAGCGGGGGCTGGGGTCCTGACGGCCGCTATGCCAGAATGTATAATACTGCTACGGTGGAAGACCTCGCCGGAGAAGTAACGAGTATCGAAAAGATTATTCCGCGCAAAGGGATGTCTCACGGAATACACCTTACCTTAAAAACAGACAAGGAAACTATCTCCATTCATTTGGGACCGTCGTGGTATATCGATAACCAGGATATAAAAATCGAGGCTGGAGACAGTATTGAGGTCAAGGGTTCAAGGATTACGTATGCTGAAAAACCGGCCATTATTGCGTCAGAAATAAAAAAGGGTGATGCAATACTGACACTTCGGGATGAGAACGGTTTCCCGGCCTGGGCCGGATGGAGGCGAAGATAATCAGCTTAAAGTTTTTGCCTTCGGGTGTTGCTTTGACCTAGCTGAATCAAAGGCCGACCTGATTGATTTCCCGCCCTTAAATTGGGCGGGAATATAGTTATAAATGCGGCCGGTGTATTTATTCTAAAGTTCTTAAGGGTGAGGCTGGAACACCTATTAAGAGAGAGAATATATCGCGAAATTTGTTCTTTGGATAAGTAAGGTGTCTGGCAAATAGGGCAAAACAAGGCCTCTTTATCTAACAACGGATCTTCAAAGACAGCTAAGACCGTACAAAAAATAACGCTAACAACTTCCGTGAAAATCGGTGTTGAAGGCCTCTCCCTCATCGAGCAAAAACTGCACGGACAAGCTCCACGATTACTTGACAATATTCAGGCAATGAAGATATCATGATGTATATTATACTACATTATTACATCATGGAGGTATTATTATCATGATACGCACACAAATCCAAATGGAAGAGGACCAGATTGAGTGGCTGAGGGCCGAGGCCGGGGCCAGAGGCGTGTCTGTTTCTCAACTGATTCGTGAAGGAATCAACCTTTTCCGTGCTCAAGAAGAACGTTTTCCTGAAGAGAAAAAGAAAAGGGCCCTTGCTGCTGTTGGACGGTTTTCGTCTGGTGCTTCTGACGTTTCTGAGCGGCATGATGATTATCTGGCAGAGACATTCAGAAAAGAGGGCCACCATGGAAAGTGAAACGGTATTTGTGGATACCTCGGCTTTCTATGCCCTGATGGACCATTCTGATAATAATTTTGAGAAGGCCGCTGACTCATGGATATCTTTTTTGGAAAAAGACTTTTATCTCCGGACCAGCAACTATATCATTGTAGAAACATTGGCCCTGTTGCAGAGTCGATTGGGCTTTGAGGCTGCCGACCTTTGGTACAGGGATGTATTAAGCCTTGCGGAAATCCTGTGGATTGATAGTTCAATGCATAATCTGGCCTATGAACTCTGGCTCGGTTTTGGGCGGAGGAAACTGAGCTTTGTTGATTGCGTCAGTTTTGTAACCATGAGGCATTACAAGGTTGAAAAGGTCTTTGGATTTGACAACCATTTTGCTGAACAGGGTTTTAAAGTCTGGCATTCGTAGGATAGACCACCGTGCCGAAGCGCAAGGCAGGCACAACGGCGTGCTTTATGATATAAGGGAACAGGGAAAGTTTCAGCTCTCCATGGCAGGTCCCTTATCCTGGCCCGGATCATCCTGACTGTGAATGTGTTATAAAGTTTGATACGTAACTTAGTTCTTAAAGAAGCCGGTGGAGCTTTTCCAACATTCCGCTGTATTCATCACCACGGAAGCAAAACTGCAGTTCACGGAATCTGTCTCGAAACGCCCTGACCTTTTCAATGACAACCGAATCCTTGATCACAACGTCATATATCATCCCGGCCAATGTGCGGAAGTCGTCTGCCTCCATGCCGAATCTTGTCATCTCAGCCACGCCCATTCGCAGTGCCCCGGATGCAGTAAATCCCTCTTCGTCCGTGTTGGCCTGATAGTTACAAATGATATTATTGGCTTCAAGCCGGCTCGCGATTGCCGGACCATGGCTGTAGCCAACGTCTACGATCACCTGATGGGTTTCAGTGAAGTCGATGGCAGCGTCTCCGGCCACGTTCAGCCCGCACTCCTTGAGCGCCCTGGCGAATGCCCTGGCATTAGCTATGACTTTGGGCTGATATTGGTCCTTGAAGTGGTTCATTTCATACGTGGCCATAAGCAGTCCAAGCAGCGTACCAAGATGGTGATTGGAGACCGATCCCGGAAAAGAACGCCGGAGTGTGGCTTCCCAGAGCTCGAAACGTTCTTCGTGCTCATCAAAACGGCTGCCCACGACACCGCGCTGAGTTCCAAAAAAGGTCTTGTGCGTCGATCCGGTAACAAGATCAGCGCCTTCCATAAATGGCCTCTGAAAGTATGGACCGATAAGACCAAGTACATGGGCCATATCGTACATAACTATGCAATTTATATCCTCAGCGTCGAGAAACCTGCGGATTTCAACGACGGGTTCCTTGTGCAGGACCATACTCTTTCCAAAGATTATCAGCTCCGGCCGATATTGCTCAATCAATTCCAGTGTGGCAGGCACATCGATCCTGTAAGGATTTTCAGCCAGCACTGGGAAGTTCACCACT
>CAZPDU010000074.1:0-2987 GCA_964585405.1 uncultured Thermodesulfobacteriaceae bacterium
CACCCCGCACCATTATATTCTTCGGGCCACCAGGTACAGGCAAGACTCACTTTGTCCGGGCCATAGCGGGTATTCTCCAGTGGTGGTATGTGGAGATAAGCCCCAGCATCTTGATGTCCGATGGAGAAGATCGCCTCGGTGCAAACCTGAAAACCTTGATAGAAAAAGCGAGTAACCTCGACGAAGTAGTCCTGTTCATAGATGAATTCGAGGAAATAGCAGGAAGTCGTGATTTAGCCTCACGCATCGACAAATCAATTACAAATGAATTTCTGAAACAGGTACCTTTGTTGAAAAGAAAGGAGAGAAAAAATCTTCTGGTATGTGCAACCAATTATATCAGGCAACTGGACACGGCCCTTTTAAGGCCCGGCCGTTTTGATTGTATCATTCCAGTGGGGGGATTGGATGATCAAGGCCGTCGAACTATTTTCGAACATTATCTATGCGATACCAGCCGGGGCGATGTAGATGTGGATAGAATCATCTCCATGATCACCCTCTTCACCCCGGCTGATATCGAGTACCTCTTTCAGAAAGTCAGACAACTTGCCTTTGAGAGAGAATTCATCAAAGGAAAAGATTATCGAGTGACAACAGAGACATTCCTGGAAATGATTCCCAATGTTCCATCTACACTCACTAATGAAATCATTGAGGATTTCAGACAGGACTGCGCAAACTATACCAGATATTGATTCAAATCAAAGCTATCTATTCATGTCTATATCATGAATGAATTTTTGCCATTAATCTGCCTAATCATATAGTACGTGGACACTGATCCAGATTAATCCGGTCATTACTGTAAAAACTCCTTTGAAATATACATAGACGCACAAGATATCTTATCCCTTTCTAAGTACTGTATCCTGATCGGCTCAAACACATCAAAGTGTGAAAGTCGTCGTCTTTTTTAAAAAGATATTGTATGCTTACAAATTTTTAAAAAAATAGCAAAATCTAGGCATTTTATACTTGCTCTACCTTTTAAAAACGGGTAGTCATAATAAGGCGCCTGCGAAACTCATTCGGTAAAAATTGCTCATGTAACTCAGTTATAAAGCGCTTCCTCATTTCCTCGTATCTTGGCCCTCAGACAAAAACTGGGTTGTGCAAGCGGCTTATATTAATCTTAAAAAAACTTCTCACATTAAGGATACACTCAATTCCGTTTATGCAGAGGAGAGCGCCGATGGATGCCTAATTTCTTTTATTTATACACTATAGATGCGTTTTAGGGAGGGAGATATGGCGGCAAAAATAATCAGCGGGACACAAATAGCAAAACAGATAAGGGACGAACTTAAGGCTGAGGTGGCTGAAATGAAGGAAAAACAAGGGGTCACACCTGGGCTTGTAACCATACTGGTGGGAGAAAATCCTGCCTCCATCTCCTATGTGACCGCGAAGCAGCGCACAGCTCATGACCTTGCTTTTCATTCATTACAGGACAACCAGCCTGCGGATATAAGTGAGGCCGATCTGCTGGCCCTTATAGAGAAATACAATCAGGATCCGGCATTTCACGGCATACTCATTCAGCTCCCGCTTCCGAAGCATATAGATGAGGGCAAGGTCATATATGCGGTAGACCCGGCCAAAGATGTGGATGGTTTTCACCCTGTAAATGTCGGCAAGATGGTAGTGGGTGAACCCTGTTTTCTTCCATGCACGCCCCACGGCATAATGGAGATGCTCATACGTTCAGAGGTTAAGACCAGTGGAGCAGAGGCCGTAATTGTGGGCAGAAGCAATATTGTAGGTAAACCTATAGCAAACCTGTTGCTTCAAAAAAGAGAGGGCGGAAATGCTACTGTTACTCTATGCCATACGAGGACCAGGGACATGGCATTTCATACAAGAAGGGCTGACATTCTTGTAGTGGCAGCGGGCCGTCCCAAGGTCATCACGGCAGATATGGTTAAAGACGGCGTAGTGGTTATAGACGTAGGAGTAAACCGGATAGGCAAGACTCCCGAGGGCAAGGCGATACTGTGCGGCGATGTGGATTTTGATGCCATAAAGGAAAAGGCCTCCGCAATAACTCCGGTGCCTGGTGGGGTAGGCCCGATGACCATAACCATGTTAATGAAAAATACCGTACAGGCTGCAAAACAGATTTCAGGTCTGATATGAAAAATTCTAGAGACCACTAAGGGGAAAATAGTCATGGATACGAGCAGACGCTTTGATAATGAAGAGGGGGAGTGCCCTAGCATTCAGTGCGAAGCCAATCGTGATGTATTATGTAACTCGTGTTCTGAAGGTGTAGTAACTGCTGCTCACAGGATATCTAAGAGAGCAGTAGAACCTTGTCTGTTCGGTAAAGGCGGGGTCTGCTGTCGCATCTGCAATATGGGGCCTTGCCAGATAATAGAAGGTGTGGACACCATGATAGGTGTTTGTGGGGCAGATGCTGCTACGGTGGCTGCTCGCAATTTCTGTCGCATGGTTGCCGGCGGGGCTTCTGCCCACATGGATCACGGCAGAGGAACAGCACTGGCCTTTCTTGCCACTGCCCGTGGTGAAACCCCCTATAAGATCAAAGACACAATCAAGCTGAGAAATACGGCCTTAGTGCTCGGCATTGACCCCGTACACAAGGATACCAAAGATCTCGCAATAGCGGTAGGGACGAGGCTGCTCGAAGAATTCGGTCAGCAAGAGGGGACACTAGCCTTCATGAAGAGGGCACCCAAGGCCAGACAGGAGCTTTGGGGCAGGCTGGGGATCTTCCCCAGGGGTATTGACCGTGAGGTGGTAGAGATAATGCACCGCACACACATGGGGGTGGACCAGGAACATAAGAATCTGCTTTTTCAAGCTGCCCGTTTGTCGTTGGCAGACGGCTGGGGCGCATCCATGATAGCCACTGAACTGTCTGACATCATGTTTGGCACCCCGATCTCAGTAAGGAGCAAGGTAAACATCGGGGTCCTGAAAAAGGACGAAGTAAACATCACGGTTCACGGCCATGAGCCTGT
>CAZPDU010000075.1:0-8427 GCA_964585405.1 uncultured Thermodesulfobacteriaceae bacterium
GTCCTGATCATAATGAAGATCTATCAGTAAAAATGCTGAAAGATACGGGCATGAGTTCTCTTGCCCTTGACTACTACAGGAAGTTGTGTGCGAGCTGCCATCTGTGGGTTGAACGTGGGAGTCTTCCTGATTTCCTGGCATACAAGGGCGGGGGTTGCACTGCCTGTCACTTTGTGAAAGACGCTGAAACAGGACCAAAGGACGAGAGGCATCCAGGAATACTCAAGATTGTTCCCATGGAAAATTGTGTCTTATGTCATAACAGAAGTGGGCGTATCGGGCTGTCCTATCAGGGACGATTTGAGTCTGAGGGTTATGGAACGCCGTATGAAGAAGGCGATTTTTCTTCTCAAGAGTTAATTGATGGACGTTTTTACCGAATATTTAAGGACGATATTCATCACGAAAAAGGAATGACTTGTATTGACTGCCATACCCAAAAAGAAATTATGGGAGATGGAGAGCGCCATGCCCATTTTGAAAATCAACTGGAGGTTACATGCCGGGATTGTCATGATTTCGCTGAGACAATAGAGATAATTAGGGCAGACAAAAAAGCTGATCAAAGCACATCCGGTGACTCTAAGTCGGTATACAACTGTGCTAAAGTACAAAAGAATCAAGAGGATCAGTCATCAAATCCACCCAGTCCTCCCGAACTCAATATTCGGCAGAAAAACGACTCATTTTTTCTTGAGAATAAACAAAATAAAAAACTTCATCCGCTGCATGCTCCTAATCCGGTCTCATGCATGCATCCAACTCATCGCCGTCTGTCCTGCCAGGCCTGCCATAGCAAGTGGGTACCTCAGTGCTACGGATGTCATATCCAGATGGATATGAGCAAGACCCAATTAGATAAAGTTTCGATAAATGAGACCCCGGGGCTCTGGAAAGAGTTTCGTTCATTTATCCGCTACGAATGTCCACCTTTGGGAATACTTGAGCATAAAGAGAACGGAGGGAATAATACTTCTGACAAGATAGTGCTTCGCCCCAATACTTCCGAAGTGGTTATTCTTGTTCCAGGGTGACAGGATTTCGTTACCCTCCTGGATGGAGGAGGGAAATGGAAACGCGACTTTATTCGTCTCACAGTTTCATGGATGGACCCTCATACCACGCAGAAAGAGGGACGCTCCTGCAAGGAATGCCACCAAGACCCCAGGGCCCTAGGACTCGGTCAGGGAAATCTTTCCTTTGTATCCAATAGGTGGAGTTTCAAATCCTCTCTTTCAGGCCCTTCTACCTCCTTGGATATAGGTCAACCTCTGGATGCCTTTGTGGACATAGAAGGAAGACCCTTAGTCCTCACATCAAGAACGGGACTAAGACCCTTTAATTCAAATGAACTTGATAAGATCCTCTATGTAGGGCTCTGTCTTCCATGCCACTCAGATTTTGATGACCCTGTGATGAGAAACTGGATTCCCGGAAAAGCCCCTTCTCCTTGTCTTTATGCCGATTTCTTGGCCGGTAAGCACGCTCCGCAGAATTCTCCTTGAGATCGTTCGTCTCTTTTTTTGACTTAAAACGCGATTTAATGCAGAAACATCTTGTTGATCATAGAACCGGAACCTTATAATTAGGATATACTGAGTTGAATGGCACGGATTGCGCACGTAGCAAACGGGTTGAATTCAGGGCAGAATTAAATATTGATTATTCAGATTACATCTTTACATATGTAATATATTAAGTCGGGCTGGCATTTTACCCTATAAAAGGTTTCATGTATGGCAGCTCTATACACATAAGATCGACCTAGTTTAAGGTTTAGTGACGGTCCAACAGGTCCGGACTATTGCAGAGGTGTCAGTATTGAGTGATATTTGTTTGGGAGGGCTAATTGAGTGGGTTTCCGTGGCGGGAGCTGCTTTTATTCTAATTTTTTTAGCCGAAATAGGTGACAAGAGCCAGCTTGTTTGTATGACTCTGGCCGCAAAATATCGAGCCCTTCCTATAATCATCGGAGCAACTTTTGCATTTGCATTTCTCAATCTTCTGGCAGTTTTATTTGGGGCACTTCTGGCTAACTGGCTTTCGGAGAATATATTAAATATCGGCGTGGCAGTGCTGTTTTCAATGTTTGGTATCCATTTCCTGCTTGCGAAGAAGGAAGGTGGAGATAAAAACATATCTTGGAAAAGCGTTCACAGCATAATGATTACAACTTTTCTGCTAATCTTTACGGCAGAGTTGGGGGATAAAACCCAAATCGTCGTTGTGGGGATGAGTAGTACTGCCAGTTCTATGCCCGTCTGGTTCGGCGCTACGCTGGCGCTGAGCCTTATATCCAGTATCTGTGTACTGGTTGGAAGTAAACTATTTCAATATATCCCCATTATATTGCTTTATCGCATGAGCGGCGCAGTTTTTTTGCTGATGGCTGCTTGTGCACTGACCAGGGTATTTTGATGTGATATACTTATAAACGGATATGTCAGAAGAGCCTGTGGTGCGGGCCAGCATACCTAAACCCCTCATTTATCTTGCTGAGGGCTAATCCTTAAAGCGGCAAAAAAGTCATAGAGCGTCGTCGTTTTCGCTGATATATTATTCTTTCATTTGCCCCCTTCTGACTCAGTCCCTGCTGGCTTATTTATGTCTTCCTGGGATTTGAGTTTGTCAGCTATTTCAATAAAAGGCCTGAAAAGATCGATGGGAATCGGAAACAGCGTAGTTGAATTGTTTTCCGTAGCTACTTCCCTGAGCGTCTGGAGGTACCGCAGTTGCAGAGCAGCAGGCGCCTTGTGTATGATGTCGGCGGCATCGGCCAGCTTTTTTGCTGCCTGAAACTCGCCTTCTGCATTAATAACCTTGGATCTTCGTTCCCGCTCTGCCTCGGCCTGTTTTGCCATGGCCCTTTTCATCTCTTGCGGAAGGTCTATCTCTTTTACTTCTACCTTGCTGACTTTAATACCCCAGGGCTCGGTGTCGAGGTCTAATATCTCCTGAATTTGTGCGTTAATTTTATCTCTCTCTGACAGAAGTTCGTCAAGTTCGGCCTGTCCGCAGACACTCCGGAGCGTAGTCTGGGCCAGTTGGGACGTGGCAAAAAGGAAATTTTCCACTTCTACCACCGCCCGTCTTGAGTCCATGACCCTGAAATAGACTACTGCACTCACCTTTACGGATACGTTGTCCCTGGTAATGATATCCTGTGGTGGGACGTCTAGGGTAACTATTCTAAGGTCAATTTTCCTCATTTTATCGATTACAGGAATGAGTATAATCAGACCAGGGCCTTTGGTCTTAATGACGCGACCCAGCCTGAAGATTACTCCACGTTCATACTCGTTGAGTATGCGAATGGCTGACATCAGAAAAGCAATGATCAAAAAAAGCAGAAAAGCGAAAGCAAATGTCATGTCTTGCCTCCATGGATCATCGAGACCCGTAATTTAAGTCCATCAATACCTATAACTTTTACCTCGGTACCCACTGGTATGGTCTCATCGCTTACAGCGGTCCAGAGCTCTCCGTGTAAAAAGACCTTTCCACTCCTCATTCCTACTGTCTTTCTGACAATACCTTTTTCCCCTATAAGGCCTTCTGCTCCGGATTGCGGCCTTGAAAGGCTAGCCCTGGTCACCAGATAAATAACAGCAGCCAGAAGAGAACCGACTCCCAGCATAGTAGTCCAGAGTACATCAGTGTCAATGTAAACTCCGGTCTTTGAGGTGTCGAAGAGCATAATAGAGCCCAGAAGAAGTGCAGCCAAACCCGCTGCCCCCAGTATGCCCTGGCTGGCAATTATTAGCTCCATTACGAACAGGATCGCCGCCAAGAGCAACAGGAGGAGACCTGCGGTGTTTACCGGGAGGGCCTGAAGGGCAAACAGACCCAACAGCAGGCATATGGCCCCTATGGTACCGGGGAAAATGGTACCGGGATGGGCGAACTCAAAATATAGTCCTGTCATGCCTACCATCATGAGGATATAGGCGATGTTTGGATCTGCTATGGTCCTGAGTATTTTTTCCCTCAAGCTCTCTTTTATTTGAATAATTTCAGGGTTACTGATTACTAATTTGACTGGACCATCAGGCAGACTTACTGTAATGCCATCGATTTGTTGAATCAGTTCATTGAGGTCTTTTGCGAGGATGTCGATTACATTCAGTTTCAGCGCTTCCCTTGCAGATGCCGAGACGCTCTCCCTTACCGCGTTTTCTGCCCACTCCGCGTTACGGCCGCGCTCCGCAGCCACACTTCTGGCCATGGCGGCAAGGTCGTTTTCCGCCTTTTGTTTCATGGTCTCATCTTTTTCCCCTCCGGAACCCAGATTTACCGGGTGAGCGGCACCAATATTGGTGCCTGGCGCCATGGCTGCAACATGGGCGGCAATGGTAAGTATGGCCCCAGCGGATGCGGCCTGAGCTCCGGAAGGACTTACATAAACAATTGTTGGAATCGTTGATGACATCACTTCCTGAACCATATTCCTCAAGGTGGATACAAGGCCGCCCGGGGTGTCTAGTTCAATCACCAGACAGTCGGCCTGGCCCATGTCGGCCTCTTTAAGGGCCCTTTTTAAAAGCTCTGCCGCACCTGGATTTATGCTGCCCCTTAATTCGACAAGATAGATAAGGGAGTGGTTTGCGGGATTCAGCGATTTGTGTTTCTGATCATTTCCCCATAAGTGAGGGGTTAATACAGATAAAAACAGTGTAATTATAAATAATAGTAACGTTTGTAAGACTATGTATCTACCCGGACCTGAAGTCCCTGACATTGAATTAAGCGTTCTCCATTTTAGAAAAAGAGTATCAGGCAGAATTTGTATTAAAGACTTCTGCGTTTGATTTCTAACGGTATTTATCATACTCTTTTTCCAGTATTTGAAGGTCATGCCAGGCTACACGTTTGCAGTCCAGTTGCTGGCTTCCTTTTAATCTCAACAGATATGCCGGGTGGTAAATTACCATGACTCTGGCATTTTCCCACTGATGGAAGCGACCACGAAGAGATTTCAAAGACGCCTTTTCATTGAGGAGAGCTTGGGCGGCTACAAGTCCTAAAGCAAGTATAAGCGGCGGGTTGATGAGCCTCAACTGGTGTCTTAAAAAGGGAAAACAGGCGGCAATTTCTTGATATTCGGGGGTACGGTTACGGGGGGGTCGACACTTGATTACACTGGTAATAAAGACGTCCTTTCTGAAAATATTTATAGCATTTAACATATCTGAAAGGAGTTTTCCTGAAGGCCCTACAAATGGCCTGCCTTGAATGTCTTCTTCTTTACCCGGGGCCTCTCCTACCAGCACCAGCTTTGCATTTTCAGGGCCTTCTCCGAAGACCGTATTCTGCCGTTTTTTATACAGGTCACACCTTTTACAATTCTCCACTATCTTGCGGAGCCGAACAAGATCAGTTTCTGCAGGAATTTCGTCATCATATTTAAGGGTGGAAGTTAATTTCTGCGGAGATGCCTTGCTTTGAACAGTATGACTCAGAAAGGAGGATAAATCAGAACCCATGTAAATGCTTTCAACCCCTAACTGCTTCTGATAACGGAGCCAGGATGAAATATCGTTTATGATATTAACAATTTCTTTTTTCACGTTAACTCATTATAATTATATACCAGAATAATGATTGCCATCCAATGCTAAACGCCCATATTCTTTCTAAATTACAATATCTTCTTGTATCCCATTTCCTGAGGCCCTACTCAAGGGCGGACCGTTTTGAGAAGACCAGTAATAAAGTCAAAACCGCGATTGCACCCACGGCAGAACCCAGGGTATCTGCTACCCAGTCAATCGGGTCAGCATATCTGTTGGGTACAAAATACTGATGAAGTTCGTCTGCAAGTCCGTATAATGATCCAAGAAATATGGCCTGACACATGGCCACTGTTTTAGATATCGAGGGGTTGTGCGAGCGCCACCACATGAGCAATGCACCTAATACGAAATATACTGAAAAATGTATAAGATAGTCACTGCCCGATATGCTGGGGAGTCTATTTCCTGGGATAGAAGATGTCCCGAAAATGACCCCTGCATAGGCTATGCACAAGGCTAAACGTATATTCATAAAACAAGATCCCTTGATGCACTTGACGGTATATATAGAGTAAACTATGAATGAGTGTTTGTCAGCGGCTGAATTATCTTACAGACATGATTTAGATTTCTTATAATATTTTTCCCATGAATATAATCATGGCATTCTCCAATAAGGAGTACACAAGTTGAGTGACGAAAGCCTAGTTATTAAGCAGCGACGCGAAAAAGCAGAGCTACTTGAAAAAAATAATATATCTCTTTATCCCAACGACGTAAAGGTGCCTGAAAATACTTCTGCAATAAGGCATGTGTATGATTCATATGGTGACGAAGACCCTGAAAAGGTACAGCGCATCTTCAGGTTGGTCGGCCGTATTATGAGTTTGCGCCGTTTCGGAAAGGCCGCCTTTTTACATATTCAGGACAGCTTCGGTCAACTTCAGATTCATATAAGAAAGGACGTGGTTGGTAATGAGGTCTACAACCTGTTCAAGAAGTTCGATATTGGTGACCTGATTGAGGTTACAGGTAAACCTTTCAGAACCCGCGTTGGCGAATTGACACTCTCCACTGAGACCATTGGCCTTGTAGCCAAGTCTTTGAGGCCCCTTCCTGAGAAATACCACGGAGTTAAAGACAAGGAGATTAGATATCGCCAGCGATATGTCGATTTGATCATGAGTCAGGAGGTAAGAGAGGTCTTCAGGGCCAGATCCCGTATTGTTCAGATATTGCGTGAGTACTTTAATTCCAGTGGTTTCCTTGAGGTTGAGACACCGATGATGCAGTCCATTGTCGGTGGTGCAACGGCCCGTCCCTTTGCCACCCATCACAATGCCCTTGGTATGGACCTCTACCTTCGTATAGCCCCTGAGCTGTATTTGAAGCGGCTCCTTGTGGGCGGTTTTGACAGGGTGTTTGAGCTTGGCCGGAATTTCAGGAACGAAGGGATTTCGATACAGCATAATCCTGAATTCACTATGCTGGAGTTCTATGAGGCCTATGTTACATACGAAGATATGATGTTGCGGACAGAAGAAATCTTTTCGCTGATAGCCCAGGAAATTAAGGGAGGGTTGGTCTTTTCCTATCAGGGGTCTACGATAGATCTCACTCCTCCATGGCGCAGGATGACGCTTGAAGAAGCATTAATAGAGATTGGTCAGCTTTCGAAAAATGACCTTGAAAACAGGAATACTCTTATTGAAAGCCTAACGGCCCTTGGTGCCCCAGTGAAGGGTAATGAGAAGACAGGTAAATTATGGACAAAGCTATTTGATTTACTTGTGGAGCCCAAGCTCATTCAGCCGACTTTCGTAACCCACTATCCCATTGACGTCTCACCTCTGGCCAGGGAAAATCAGGAAAATCCTGAAATTACAGATAGATTCGAACTTTTTATTGGCGGTCGGGAGATTGCGAACGCATTCTCAGAGCTCAACGACCCAAGGAAGCAGCGTCAGCGTTTTCAGGGGCAGATAGAGGCTCGAGGAGATGATGACGAGGTGCCTCCTGAACTGGATGAAGACTTTATCAGGGCGCTTGAAATAGGTATGCCGCCTGCCGCCGGTGAAGGTATAGGCGTGGATCGTGTGGTAATGCTCTTCACTGATTCCTCTTCTATACGCGATGTTATCCTGTTTCCACAGCTACGTCCGGAGAGTTGAGAGCCGGAATGAATTTCGAATGTTTTATTGCCCTGCGTTATCTCAGGGCGAAACGCAAACAGGCCTTCATTTCTCTTATTACCCTCATATCTATAGCAGGCGTAGCAGTGGGCGTAATGGCCCTGATCGTCGTAATTGCTGTAATGACCGGTTTTGAAAATCATCTCCGCACCAAGATACTTGGCATAAATTCACATATTTCGGTCAAAAACTATGAAGGTGCCTTTGGTAACATGGAGTCCATAAGGCAAGATGTGCTTGAAGTTGTTGTGCCTGGTAATCACCTTTTTAAGGTGATTAGCGGAAAAGACGTTGATGCAAGGGTAACAGCAGCGACCCCCTTGGTCTATATGCAGGCCCTTTTGAGTTCAGGAAGGGCTGTCAGTGGGGCAGCCATCCGGGGGATAGAACCTGACTCTATACAGGATGTCTTCAGCGTGGGTGAGATTATCAGGGGAGAAGGGCTTAAGGCATTTGAGAATTATAGCGAAAGCGGCATTCCTCCAATACTTCTGGGCAAGGAACTTGCGCGCAACTTGGGAGTTGCTGTCGGGCAGTCAATTCAGGTCGTGCTGCCCAGCGGGACTATTACACCTGTGGGGATGCTTCCCAGGATACGTACATTTCAGGTGACCGGTGTAAATACGACCGGCATGTATGAATATGATACCTCTCTTGCCTTCATCCCTATTGAGGCGGCACAGAGGCTTCTCGGCTTAGGTGATAAGGTCCATGGCCTGGAG
>CAZPDU010000076.1:0-5158 GCA_964585405.1 uncultured Thermodesulfobacteriaceae bacterium
AGTTGTTCACCCTCTATCAAAAATTGTGAACGGTTATGCTAAATGAAAATATCAACTAGCCAGGTAGTTGAGTTCCTGGAAGGCCAGCGTTTTATCTGCGCTCAGTGTGTGGCGAAAAAAGGCGCCAGATATCATTTACTGACTCACCTTGGCAGAGAAGCAAACTTGGCCGCCAGTCGCTTTATCCATGTATCTGCACAGCAAATATCCGCTAAAACAAGAGATATCCGCATCAAGGAACTATATGAAATTTATACTCGAAGAGAGGCGCTGAAAGAAAAAATCAACATTCCTGAACTCTGGGAACTGGTTCAGGACGAACAGATACTCTGGCCTGTGGGTAAACTGGCTGAACTGGCATTTGGTCAGACAGTTGGGCCTGACCATGAAGCCGCTTTTATTCGTGCAGTGATAAACGATCACACGTACTTCAAATTCAGAGAGGGGATGATAAAAGTCCAATCCCCGGATGCCGTCAAGCGAATTCTGGATCAACATGCAAGAGATGCAGAGCGTTTTGCTAGACTTATAAGGGGAAGCCGTTGGCTTGAAGACCTTTGGTCAGACAACCCGTTAAAAAAGGACAGGGCCATTAAAGAACTCGATGAACCGGATATTTCGTTCTGGATCTCAAATATTAAAGACTTCTGTATAAAAGGAGACGAATCCGAGCATGCCGTTTTAGTTCGTGAACTGTTCAGACAGGCAGGCCTCAACAGCCCGGCGTCCCCCTTTAATACACTTATCAAGGCAAAAATATGGGATGAAGAAGAAAATCTTGATTTGCTCAGGTATGAAATAGACACCGATTTTCCCACAGAGGTAATCCAGCAGGCGGAAGCACTTGCGGAAATCCCTATAGATGCAAAAAAAGAAGTTCGAGAGGACCTTACTGATCTCCATACTTTTACCATAGATGGGCCGGAAAGCCGGGACCTTGATGATGCATTGAGCTTTAGAAAGATCACCAATGAATGGGAAATCGGCGTACACATAACCGACATTGGACTCCAGATAGGAACCGATACCCCTTTATTTAAAGACGCAATCCAGAGGGGAACAACCATTTATTTGCCGGACCGTAAAATCTCAATGCTACCTGAAATACTTTCTCAGAGTGCATGGAGCCTTGAGATTGGAAAAGATCGAAGGGCTCTATCGTTTTTTATATATTTAGATTCTAAAGGAAATATTCTCTCACATCGAATAGTCCGTAGTTTAATTAATGTTAAAGAGCGTCTCACATATGAAGAGGCCGAGGTAAGAATAGCAGAAGGAAATCTATTTTACACCCTTCATGAACTCTGCATCGCCCGACAGGCCAAAAGAATTGAGAACGGAGCTATTCCTCTGCCTATCCCTGAACTTGTCATAAATGTTGATAAAACAGGAGAGGTAGAAGTAGAACTCTCTTCTCTGGGACCAGGCCGTTTTCTCATAGCAGAGTGCATGATTCTGGCGAATCTGATAGCAGCCCAATTTGTAAAAAATCATACTATTCCTGCGCTTTACCGGAGTCAGCCTCCACCAAGAGAACGGATCATCTCTGGAGACGAAACTGATCTGTTGGCCAATTTCAGGCAAAGAAGACTCATCAGTAAAGGTAATCTGGGAACTGAGCCGGATATACATCATGGTCTTGGTCTGGATGTATATACCACTATAACTTCGCCATTGAGACGTGGAGTTGACCTCCTTATGCAGCAGCAGATTACCTATATGCTTAAAGAGGGCAGGCTACTCCACACAAAAGAGGACCTGATAAAATTTGCAACGTATCTCCAGCAGGGACTAAATACCGCAGCTGCAGTATGTCAGGGAAGGACCCGTTACTGGTTGTTGAAACACATGGAAAAAAGGATAGATGAGCCGCTTGACGCCTGGATAATAGAAACAAGTCGCAATAAATTGCTGGCCGTCCTTTCGGATTACCTTATGACCGTGGAGCTTCCGATAATAACGGGGCAGAGATATTCTTGGGACCAACAGGTCAAGTTACGCATTAAAAAAGTCAATGCCAGAGAAAATATTTTAAAAATGGATTGGTACCATTAGAAAATTCGGTGCTTAATAATTAAACCAAATATTTGTCTGTATTCTTATTTACGTTACAGAGGGCACAGCGGGCGGTTATAAATTTTAATGCTGGATGGCGATATAATCCCATATTATATAGGTATAAAATTATGAAAAACAGTAATCTTCGCAGGAATATACTTATGAGTTCAGTTTTGTGTTTCGGCAGTCTGACCGCCCTGGCAGGTGCGGCAGTCTATTTTGATCCGACTCTCATGAATAATTGGATCGGTCCTGCCATTATGGGAGCCCCCGTGGCAATCGGGCTTATCTTCTATTTTATAGCAAGATCCTGGCCCAAAGAAATGACCCCTGTTCCGGATACAGAGATAGTTACAGAGCCCGCAGAAGAAAAAATCACGACAAGTTTTGGAGTGGAGTCGTATCTGGATAAATCTGTGGTTAATGATGATTTCAACCAGCAAATTAAAAAATCACGAAATCAGCAAACAGCAGCTGCATCAGAGATCGCGACAGTCCAAATTTTAGGTCTGCTCCAGCGCGAAGGCAGACTCATTGACTTTCTGCAGGAGGACATAGAGCCTTATGATGATGCCCAAATAGGTGCCGCAGCCAGGGAGGTCCATAATGGATGCCGGACGGCGTTGAAGGAGGTCCTTGGACTCTCGCCCGTGCTTGAGGCCGCCGAAGGAAGCCAGGTAGAAATAGAAAAGGATTTTGACTCTACTCGGATCAAACTTATTGGCAATATACGGGGCAATCCCCCTTTTAAAGGAACACTCCGTCACTGCGGATGGAAATTCACTAAACTGCATCTGCCTGAATGGACGCCATCTGAAAAGACTGATGTCCTGGCACCTGCGGAAGTGGAAATATCTTGAGTAAATCCAGATATATAATCGGTATAGACCTTGGTACCACCAACTGCGTTCTTTCCTACATCGATACCTGGAAAGTAAATGACCTTACAACTGCCCCAATTAATATATTTCAGGTACCTCAACTTGTGGCCCCGGGAGAAATCGGTGAAAGGGATCTTCTCCCTTCCTTTATCTATCTCCCCACATATCAGGAAAGACAGGGGGAAAGACTCACGATGTCATGGAATCCTTTTGGTGACAGAGTAGTCGGAGCATACGCCAAATCCAGAGGGGCAGAGGTCCCTGGAAGGCTCGTGGCATCCGCCAAGAGCTGGCTATGTCATACAGGAATAGATCGCACCGCACCGATTCTACCGTTAAACGCCCCGGAAGATGTACAAAAGCTCTCACCAATTGTGGCCTCGGCTTCGTATCTGCGCCATCTTAAGGCGGCCTGGAACCATACTTTTGCTCAAGAAGTCAAAGACCGACTGGAAGAACAGTCTATATATCTTACCATCCCAGCATCTTTCGATGCAGTGGCTAGAGAACTTACAGTAAAGGCCGCAGGTTCAGCAGGCCTTGATGACATCACACTCCTGGAAGAGCCTCAGGCCGCCTTCTATGCCTGGCTCGATGCACGCCGGGATAAATGGAAGGAAGAAGTGGGGGCGGGGGACCTTATACTGGTCTGCGATATAGGAGGAGGTACTACTGATTTCAGCCTGATTCGAGTCACTAGCGAAAATGGAAAACTCGGCCTTGAAAGGGTAGCAGTGGGAGATCACATACTCCTTGGAGGTGATAACATGGATCTCGCTCTTGCGTACAGCCTCAGTGAGGATCTGAAGGGCAAGGGCATAATGCTTGATTACATCCAGATGCAGACACTATGGTATAGTGCTCGTGTGGCAAAGGAAAAACTCCTTGCAAATCAAGAATTTTCCGAGATCCCAGTGGTTATACCCGGACGCGGGTCAGGTCTTGTAGGAGGCACCCTGCGTACCGCCCTGATGAAAAAAAAATTGGAATCATTGCTGTTTGAAGGCTTTTTCCCTGCCTGTAAAAGCATTGATTGGCCTCAATGTCGCCCCAGAATCGGTCTTCAGGAAATGGGGTTGCCCTATGTGAGTGATACGGCCATAACCAGACATCTCGCCAGGTTTCTTGACATCCATAAAGATAAATTCGATTCTTCTCAACATATGCTCGCACCCACTGCCATTCTGTTCAATGGAGGGGTCTTAAAGCCCCCCATTATACGCCGTCGCATATTAGATATTATCTCTCAGTGGTTACATGAAAAAGGAGCTCCTGCAATAAAGGAGCTTGACAGCCCTGATCTGGACCTCGCTGTCGCTAAGGGGGCATCATATTACGGTCTTGTACGCAGGGAAGTCGGACTACTCAGGATCCGGGGAGGTATCGCCCGGTCATACTACATGGGGATAGAGGACGCCAGGCCGGCAGTGCCAGGTCTCCCCCCAACCATAAAGGCCCTCTGTGTTGTTCCTCAGGGCATGGAAGAGGGAGGTTCGGTCTCCCTGCAGGGAAAGACTTTCGGACTCATAGTTGGACAACCTGTTGAATTTCGTTTTCTGGCTTCTACTATCAGGCCGAATGATAGTGTCGGAGATCTGATCGATGACTGGGATGAGACCATAGAACCCATAACGACTCTTAAGACATCAATGGAGGCATCAGAAATTGAGCCGGGTACCATGATACCTGTTCAACTTGAGGCCAAGGTCACGGAAATAGGGACCCTGGCCTTATCAATGGTTTCAAAAGAAAAAGACCTCCGTTTTGATCTGGAATTTAATGTGCGTGGCTGATTATATTATACTATGTCATCTATAATCCCGTTTAACTCCCAGGAACGTCTCCTGATCCAGGCTAAAAAATACATAGCTGATCCGGAGCTGATAATTGCCGAAAGGGATCGGGCAATACCTTTGTTACTGAAAGCGCTCAAGTACTGTGAGCTTAAAATCAGACGAGAGATTATCTTGTTATTGGGAAGCTTCGCCAAAGATGAAGTCTACTGGCCCTTATATGAGATTATGTGTGACCCTGATGAGCCAGATGAATTAAGAGATCAGGCGGCTTTGCACCTCAGCGTGATAGGGCCGTTTCTGGATGATCCCCATGCCTTGATCAAAAAATGGATCATCTCCAATTTCGTTGAAAGAAATAAGGGAAAAATGCTATGAATTCAAATAAAATGGACATCTGGTATCTCCGAGGATATAAGTTTGTCG
>CAZPDU010000077.1:0-3045 GCA_964585405.1 uncultured Thermodesulfobacteriaceae bacterium
GATCTTGCCATAGACCCTCAAAAGGCCCGCCTCTATCGTGAGGAGGGGGGCAGATACCAGGGATCAACCTGTACTATGTGCGGCGAATACTGCGCGATAAAGACCTATCAAAGAGCTATGAGAAAAGGCCGGGGAGGCAGGGGTCAATGAGAGGAAATGAATCCTTTACCGGTTCTGACTATTGCTGGCTCTGACTCAAGTGGCGGTGCTGGTCTTCAACAAGATCTGAAAGTCTTCACGGTTCTTGGGTCCTATGGCTCAAGTGTTGTCACTGCACTGACGGCTCAGAACACCCTTGGGGTCCACGATGTTGAACCTGTAAATCCTTATTTTGTAAAGAAGCAGCTTAATGCCGTACTCGAGGATATCGGCCCAACAGCCATCAAGACCGGTATGCTGGCTACGGCAGAAATTGTAGAGATTGTTGCTGATTGTCTGGATCGTCATATCAAAAAGAACACCATCCTGGTGGTAGACCCCGTTATGATTTCCAAAAACGGCCATCGACTCCTGGAACAGGATGCCGTAGATGTCCTAAAGACCAGACTTCTTCCTGTTGCGGACGTATTTACACCTAATATTCCGGAGGCTGAAGTTCTTCTTGGTCGAAGCATTCGGACACTCGAGAATATGCGGCTTGCTGTCCTTGATCTTCTCAAGCTCTCAGATTGCCCTGCTGTCATTCTTAAAGGAGGCCATCTCCATTACCGGGATCCTGTAGATATTCTTGCTCACGAAGAAGGGGTTTTTGAAATGACAGGAACTCGAATTCACACATCACATACCCATGGAACCGGCTGTACTTTTTCTGCTGCACTCTTGGTGTTTCTGGCTCGTGGACTTAGAATAGTAAATGCAGCCCAAAAGGCGAAAGAATTTGTGAACCGAGCAATCAGGGGAAGGGTGCCGATTGGCAAAGGTATAGGGCCAACGAATCCCTTAAGTGCAATTGAAGACGATATTGAGCGTTATCCCGTAATTGAATCTCTTGAGAAGGCATGGTTGCGTCTTTCGTCATATCCGTGTCGATGTCTGGTTCCAGAGGTGCAAATGAATCTTGGGTATGCCCTTCCGTGGGCGAGCTCGGTGCAGGATGTGGCTGCTTTTCCAGGAAGGATTGTAGGTCTTGAGCATGGTGTGGCCAGAATAAGAGGCCCTGCATATGGGGGCTCAAGCCATGTGGCCAGGATAATATTGACCGCGATGGATCATGATCGTGAATATAGGTCGGCCATTAATATACGCCATGATCTCAGGTATCTGAGGCGGGCACAGGACCTTGGTTACTTGGTAGCTGAGTTTTCCAGAAAGGATGAACCTGAAGAGGTAAAATTCCGAGAAGGCTCTACTCTGGTATGGGGCGTAAATCGGGCTATTGAAAACTTGGGTGTGATGCCCGATATCATACATGATACTGGCGATATGGGAAAAGAGCCGATCATCAGGGTACTTGGACACGATCCTGTGGAAGTGGTGGACAAGGCCTTGAGACTGGCTGGCCTTACGTAGCTCTGATATTGATTTTTTTAGGTAATTTGAATCCAGCACTTCCGGGTCTTTGGTTGTCAGATGAAAAAAATGAGTTTAACAGAAGGAGAAATTACTTCGATAGTAAGCAGGCTGATACAGACCGCAAGCTGTGAACTGCCCCATGATTTTGAGACAGCTCTTCTGGCTGCAAGGGATAGGGAGGAATCGCAGATCGGTAAGCGGATGCTTGACATTATAGTTGAGAATGCGTGTATTGCCAGGCACATGACCCTTCCCATATGTCAGGATACAGGTATTGACGTTGTGTTTGTGCAAATAGGGCAGGGGCTTAATATTGAGGGTGACCTGGTCAGGGCAATAAATGAAGGGGTTGCTTTAGGTACCGCAGAGGGCCGGTTGAGATGCTCTGTTTGCGATCCTGTTACGAGAAAAAATACAGGTGATAACACCCCCGCGGTCGTTCATGTGGAGCAGATAGCTGGTGACGATCTGAAAATTTCCGTATTACCAAAGGGATGTGGAAGTGAAAATATGAGTACTGTAGTGATGCTTCCGCCTTCTGCAGGCGAGGACGGCGTCGTTCGAGCGGTAGTGAATCAGGTACGAAAGGCTGGTCCGAACCCTTGCCCTCCCGGGATAATAGGCATAGGCATTGGCGGCACTATGGAAAAGGCGGCGTTGCTTGCCAAAAAGGCCTTGTTGAGACCTGTCGGTGCACAAAGTTCAAGGTCTGATTTGGCAGAGCTGGAAGAACGCATCCTTGTTCAAATAAATGATCTGGGGATTGGTCCCCTGGGACTTGGGGGATCTGTTACCTCTCTTGGTGTAGCCATAGAGGTCTATCCCTGTCATATAGCAAGCCTTCCACTGGCAATTAATATTCAATGTCATGCCGCGAGGCATTGCACGGCAACATGGACGGATGGCTCCTGGCAGATAATCAGGCCCCACTCGTCCTTTGGCGATGCTGTGCCGCATCATCCTGAGACCTTCAAAGACAGTGCCTTTCAAATAAATTTGCCTCTTTCGAAATCAGTTTTGGCGGATCTTCAGGCCGGTGATTGGGTGTTGCTTAACGGTGTTATATATACCGGCCGGGATCAGACTCATCGTCGTTTAGTGGAGATGCTGGACAGTGGTTATCCCCTGCCTATAGATCTAAAGGGGCAATTAATATACTATGTAGGTCCTACTCCGGCCCCGCCAGGAAGACCTGCGGGTTCCGCAGGACCCACTACCAGTTATCGAATGGATGCCTATACGCCCCGTATGCTGGCTGAGGGTGTGCTCGCCACGATGGGAAAGGGGATACGCTCGCCGGAGGTGAGGGCGTCTTTGAAAAAATACGGGGCGGTGTATTTTGCGACAATTGGGGGTGCAGGCGCCTATCTGGCGAATTGCATAGAGTCATGTAAGCTGATTGCATTTCCCGAATTGGGTCCAGAGGCCATGTATCGAATGCAAGTTAAGGACTTTCCTGCCATTGTGATCAATGATGTAACAGGTGCCGATTTTTATGAGATTGCAATCAAACAACATAAGGCCCTGTATAAA